>CAZHAJ010000010.1:0-2947 GCA_964530215.1 uncultured Peptococcaceae bacterium
GTTTCAGCTATGTTTTCTGTAAATGTTTTTTTTCGTTTAAAACGCAACTCCTCTTTATTATAAAGATTAATACTGTTGTCGTTAAATACTGTGCTGGAATGGATATTTGCTCCCGATGCTATCAGTAAATTTTGCAGGTAGTCTGTGGGTTTCCCGGATGTTCCTATAATGGCAATGGTCTTACCTTCTAATTTATTTTCCACTAAAATAGGTAAGACGTAATTTTCAAAACTATGCTGGATTTTTTGATTGTCCTCCAGGACTTTAATTTGAGATACTAATTGTTCATTACTTTGCTTTAGATAAGTCAGATGCATTTCCAAAGAAGCAGTCAGTTGTTGGTGCTTGCTATTTAAAGTATCGTTTAGAGGTACAGTTGTTCCTATAAGCATTCCCAGTCCTAAGGATAAAAACACAGCAATTAATGATGCTATATGATATTTAAGGTTAAAAAACATTTTTCACCATCCGGTTAAAAGCTATATAGTATTCTTAGATATATAAGTTTAACAATTTGTCTTAAAAAAGGTGATAATATTGTTATCAATGCTGCCGGAATCAAAGCAGCCAATATTATTTGAGCAAGCTGACTGACCCGGATGTTGCTCCTATAGAGTTTGCTGACCCCTTTTGCATCAACTAAAATTGGCCCGGCTTTAAGCCTGACCAAGAAAGTGCTTGCCATTCCGCAACGACCTTTTTCTAAAAAATCATAGATGTTTGTATGGGCCCCCAACACCACTATCAGATCAGAGCCTTTATCGTAAGCAATGAGCAATGCTATATCTTCACTGGTTCCGGGAGCAGCAAATAGAGAATATGAAAGACCCAATTCATCCAATCTTTTAGTTGCCGGGGAATCACCGTTTATATAAGCATGAGCTACAAGCTCGGGAGCTTTCATAAGGGTGTCGTCTGATACGCTGTCCATATCCCCCACCACTATATCTGGCAGGTAACCCGCTTCAACCAGGGCGTCTGCGCCTCCGTCCACACCTATCAGAACAGGCTTTACGTCTTCAATATATGATTTAATTGCATAAAGATCTTCTTTATAGCTGCTACCCCTTACTACTATCAGGGCATGTCGATTCTTAAAATCTGTTTTTAAATTCGGCAGGAGGTATTGACCGTTAATTAGACCCATTTCTTGGCGGGCATAGATCAGGGTATTGGATACAAATTCATATAGCAAATCATTCATATTTTCATTGGTTAAATTCATTTGTTTAACTATTTCTTCTTCAGTGAGCACATTTCCCTGGATGATTTTTTTGTTAGGGCAAATTATAGTTTCCCCATTTATTTCTAAGTTTTGACCGTCTTTTAGAAATTGAAATATTTCACTGCCCACGTTGTCTATTAGCGGGATACCCGCTGATACCAGCAATAACGGGCCTTCGTTGGGATATCTTTCACTTACCGAAGGAGATGCATTTATGACAGCTTTAACTTTGGCCTTTATTAATGCTTGGGCGGCAACACTGTCCAGTTCGGGATGATTAATTACTGCTATTTCACCCGGCACTATCCTTTTTACCAATATTTTTGTTCTATTGTCTATTTTGACTATTCCCGAGACCGACATTGAAAGCACCTTATTTTAATCTATAATTTAGGGGTTAGTATATCCCTAGAGCCATATAAGGATTCTTTATATAAACATATAAAATTAAACAGCCATGGAAATATTTCCATGGCTGAGTACTTAAAAATATATCTTATGCGCAGCTGCCGCATATATTTGAGATTTTTATATCCAGACTAAAACCACATAAGGGCTCCATGGTGGAGTAAATATCTTTTATCAGGGAAAATATTTCTTCACTATTACCCTGTACCACAGTGGATAAGACACCCACATCATATTTTACATCAGCATCAGCTATAAGTTCCAACACTTTATTAACATCTGATTTATAGTTTGTACTTTCAATTGGTGTAAAAGATATCTGGCAGCTTATGGTTTTATCCATAGGGCACATAAAAAACCACCTCTTTCTGAATGTGAAAATTCAACCTCTTTTTCTAAAGATAAGCTGTCCTCACTTACATCGGGAGGAGTAAAAAGACATTGTCGCAAAGCAACCAGGTTGTCACTGTTAAGAGCTTCTATCTGTTGGGGAGTTTTAAAATGCGCATGTTTGAATACACTGTTTTTCATAGCTTCATTCTTTGTATAAAGTTCACCCCACTTGCTGTCTCTATTAATCGTACCAATCATTATAGCTCCGTTCTTTTTAGTTACTCGGAAGAGCTCGTCCATAGCTACCTCAGGATACTTGATAAATTCAAAGGCAGCCATGGAAAACACAGAATCAAAGTGTTCGTCAGGGAAATCAAGATGATAAAGATCCATCAGCTTGAAGTCAATATCAAGATCTGAGTTGCAAGCTTTTTCCTTTGCTAATTTCAGCATTTTATGCGAAATGTCGATACCGGTGACCTTGCAGCCCATATCGGCAAGCTTGCAGCTGAAATTTCCTGTTCCGCAGCCGGCATCCAATACACTTTGACCTTTTTTTGTCTTAAAAAGTTCAAAAGCAAGCTTGGTTTCGATCATATCTACAAAAGCGCCTAGTTTACTGTTGTACCATTGGTCGTAATTTTGTGCTGCTTTATCAAAGACGGCCACAATATAACACCTCCATTTAAAAAAACAATATACATATATTTGGCAAGCAGAAAATTTTTGGGTAAAATATATTATACACGATTTAGATATAAAAACAGGAGGTCAAAGAACGTGGATTATATAAATATATTAGGAATATCAGGCAGCCTTAGAACAAAGTCATATAATACTGCTGCCCTTAGTGCTGCTGCTGGGCTGCTTCCCGAAGGAGTTATCTTGGAGAACTATGACATCAGCACATTTCCCCTTTTTAATGAGGATTTAGAAAAAGATTTTTATCCTGATGAGGTAAAAACTTTTAAAGATAAAATT
>CAZHAJ010000010.1:2957-26550 GCA_964530215.1 uncultured Peptococcaceae bacterium
CCAGGCCGGGGATAAAATTATAAAGGTAGATGCCTTATTGATTGCTACACCTGAATATAATTATTCAGTGCCCGGAGTTTTAAAAAATGCCATTGACTGGGCTTCCAGGCCGTCGGGGTTTAATGCTTTCAACGGGAAACCTGTGGCCATAATCGGTGCGTCCACTGGAAACTTCGGTACCGCTAGATCTCAATACGATTTGCGGAAGATTTGCGTCGCTGTCAACATGCTTACTTTAAACAAACCGGAGGTATTTATATCACGAGCAGCTGAAAGGTTTGATGAGAAAGGTATTCTTATTGATGAAGAAACAAAGAAAAGGATTGGCAGCCTATTGGAGGCACTGGTGAATTGGGTGAGAAAGATAAAACCCGTAAATCATTGATATTATGATTAACGGGTCTGTCCCCCCCCCAATTGTTTTTTGCTATTTATTTGAGACGCCAGCAATTTTTCCTGCAAAATTTACCATGACAGTTCTGTTCGCAGAGAACCTTATTTGAACCACATGAAGGGCATATATAATCTCCGCTTTTTATGGATTCATAGTTTTCATAACTTTCCATCCACTCTTTTTTGCAGCCCGTACATCTGACAGGACAGATATTACGGGTAAAGTTGCCCCCTTCTATATGAATAATCTTCCCATTTATTAAACTATCAGCAATTTTTTCCCTGGCAGAGATTAGAATGCGTTGAAAAGTAGGCCGAGAAACTTCCATCCTGGCAGCGCAATCCCCTTGCTCCAATCCTTCCAAATCTTTTAGTCGAATGGCTTCCAATTCTTCGACCTTCAGAATTCTTCTGGGCATATCTGCGGCATCGTTTTGGGCAGGTATAAAGAATGGAACATTAGGTATATTTTCGATTTTTCTCCACTTGATAGGTCTGGCCAATTACATCACTCCGTCTTTGATTAGTAAAAACATATTTTAATTGTAGTAAAGATTAACCTGAACAAAGATAAGAGTAGATTAGTGAAAAAAATATTATTAGTTTTTAATTGTGTCTAAAATGTAAAAATGTTTGTTTAAATTTCCCATCCTCGATCATATTCATTATAGCAATCTAAACATACTTTTTGCATTGATTGGAATCTGATTTTATGTTCTGCTACACCTTCATTGCATTTTTCGCATATAATTGTTGTAAATATCTGGGCTTTCTCAGGTAAACCATAGTGGGGTTTTTTGAACTCAAAAATTTCATTAATATCTGATTCCAGTATATATTTTTGTCGCTGTATCCTGTCCATTTCTTTATTAAAAGATTTCAGAACAACACGTAATCCCTCACCGGTTTTTCTCTTGAAAAATGTGAAAGCCTGTTTGCCTGTGCCTCTGTATATAAGATTACCCTTTCCTATGCTACATCCTGCTAAAACCTGGACAGCATCTACTCCGCACGCATCATTTTCTGTGATGCAGACAATTTCTTCATCTTGAGAAAATTCGGTGTTCATCTTAATTTTAGCTGCTTCTACAGCTTTTACTCCAATGGCTAAACCGGGACACTCATGTCCATGAAATTCAACAGCTTTCTCCCATGGGGTAAGTTCTTTACACATTACTAAGGTCCTCCTTTTAATAGAGTTAGTATTTGTTTATTTAATAAATAAGGCAATAGACATCAGGAAAGGTGTGAGTAAAGTATAGGCCACATTGCGCCCTAAGTATGGAATCAAGTCGGGCAGCTGATTATAACTTTTAAAAACACCTTTTATGGTGCTGATTGCCAGGGGCAGGGTCAGAAGTGATATAAGAACCAGAGGTGGAAGCAAGCTGAGAAATACCGATACTAAAATGGTCAGATAGGTTAACATTGCAATCACGGCGTATACCACTGCACTTCTGCTTTTCCCAAATAAAATAAGAAGATGTCGCCTACCTGTTATTCTATCTGCTTCAAGGTCAGGAAACTGGTTGAGAAGCAGTAAATTACTGACCAGAAAAAAGGGTACAAGGGAAGCAATAAATACATTCATGCTGTATGAGCCCTGTAGTATAAAGTAGGTACCCATAACCATACATGGTCCAAATCCTAATCCCGGAGCAATTAAACATAAGATTGGGGAGCGGGTTATGAATTTTGTATATAAAACTATCAATAAGATACCTGGCAATCCCACCAACAAAAGACCGGATCCTTGTACCACCAGAAAAAAGACACCCACAGCAATACTTATTCCCAGAGAAAAAAGTCCAAGAATTAGAACGGAAGCTGAGGATAACCGACCATTTGGTATAAAACCGCTTCCGCCACTAAAGGGTGTTCTGGTGGTAAGGAGATCAAGCCCACTGGTAAAGTCATGATAATCATTTAAAACGTTTACAGCAGCGTGAGCAGCTAAGGCACCTACTACAGCAATTATAAGGTAGAGAAGATTGATTGCGCCTGCATCTCTGTATGCAGAGGCTGCTCCCACCAGACAGCAAACAGGAGTTAAAATCAGAAATTGAGGACGTGTTTCTAATAGATAATCAGTTAATTTCATCATAAAAATGCTCCTTTACTTTTATAAAAGAATTATAAAAAGAATTATACATTATTATTCTGTAAAAATCTTTTTAATTATTATAATGTTCTGAAACGATATTCTAAGGAATAGTAAATTCCATAAAAATATTTAATGTTAAGACCAAATGTGCTTAATCAGGGTCTTAACATTAAATATTATATCCTTAATATTTTTTACTGTTTTTTTTCCAGGTCATTGATTTTAGAATTAGTTTGTTGAAGAGCATTTTCCAGACTATTTACCCTTTCCTGAAGGTGGCTAATTTTTTGATGAGGATCTATTAAATCAAGATTCTTGTAGCAGCTGTCGGGATCTTGCGACGACCAGTTGTGAAGCCTGCCTCTTCTGAGATTCCGCCCCCCAAAGGTTGCTTTTTCAGATGCCCACTGATTGTTTGAGGCCCCCTCATAAACAGGAGTAATGCAATAGCCTCTGCCTCTTCCTGTCATTGCACCGTATCCCTTTGGACCGGTACCGTTAAATTTAGGCATAATAACACCTCCTTTGTTATTTAATCTTAACCTGCATAATGGGCATATGTCAATTAAGTTTTCAAGAGTATTTTTAATTCATTTAAAAGTCCCTTACACCAATGGCTATACTGAAGGAGTTAATAACAAAATTAAGGTTTTGAGAAGGAATGCTTTTGGGGTCAGAAACTTCGAAAGATTCCGGTCTAGAATTCTTTATATGATGTCTGCATAAAAGCTCGCTCCTCAGTCGATTCTAATTTAGGGGGAGGACATTTTAGGACGGACATTTTACGGAGGTTGTTATCCGGCTTTTAGCGCTGGAGCTTACGGACTGGCCAGCAGGACGCATGGATGCGGCCTGCAGCTGAGTAGTGCATGGATGCACGTACGCAAGCGATGACCAGACCGTTAGCGACAAGATTTAAAGCCGGTTCAACCAAAGTAACTTTGTCCGGACTGAAATCCGCACCCCTACTTATACCAAGATTCACTAATTTAATATATAAGCGGTGGCTGACCACATAGTCAACCACCGCTGGTACTCTATTTACTCTCCCCTTATGGGGTCTACTCCAACGACAGAAAGTCACTTCTTAAAATTCTGGTTTCTGGCTTCTGACTTCTGTATTCCTCTGAAATTATATATCGATCACAATTTCGGTTCTATTTACTCTCCCTTTATGGGGTTCTACCCCAGCAATTGACAGTGAACCTTAAAGTTTAGCCGGCCTTAGATTCTATCATCAATTTATCTGCCACCATGGCGATGAATTCAGAGTTTGTAGGCTTACCCCTTTCAAGATTGATGGTGTAACCAAAGAACTTAGTCATCATATCAATATTACCCCGATCCCAAGCTAATTCAATTGCATGTCTGATGGCCCTTTCCACCCTACTGGAAGTTGTTTGATATTTTTGTGCAATCAACGGATAAAGTTCTTTTGTTACAGCACCAAGTAGGTTTATATCATTAATAACCATTAGGATAGCGTCTCTTAAATAATGATATCCTTTAATATGGGCAGGAACCCCCATTTCATGAATAATATTCGTTACAGATATGTCCAAATTTTTGGGTTTTATGGGGTTAATATATTGATTGTCATTAAACCCGTTGGTGAGCTGTCTTACTCTAGAGGCCAATACCGAGAAGTCAAAGGGTTTTAGAATATAATAATCAGCCCCCAGTTCCAATGCTTTTTGGGTAACAGATTCCTGCCCGAAAGCTGTCAACATTATAACTTTGGGTTTATTTGATACATATCCATTGGCTAATTTCTCAAGCACACCGATACCATCTAGGTGTGGCATTATAACATCTAGTACTAAAACGTCGGGCTTCTCTTTTTCTATAAACTCTAATGCTTCTAAACCATTATAAGCGGTACCGACTAGCTTAAAGTCCTCCTGTTTGCTGATGAATTCCTTTAGTAATTCGCAGAACTCTCTGTTGTCATCAGCAATTACCAACTTGGTAGTATTTCTAGCCATGTGTTTAAGCCCCCCCAAAAAGTTAAATATTTTCACTCAATTAATTTATTCGACGACTTATAATAATCTCCTTCAATTGATATGTTAAGATAGTAATGATTTTTGTCGGTTAATTTGACTTATTTCGCTAAATTTTACTATGTAAAATGGTTTTGCTTTTGCAATTAAATTATTATTATAAAAAATGAGGTCTTTAGACCTCATTTTATGACGCATTTTGTAATATATTGTCGGTAATATCTAATTCCTTTAGCATCCACTCAGCAGGTATCCCGTATCCCCGCAGAGGATCGTTCACAAAAACATGAGTCAGAACACCCACAAGCATTCCATTCTGTAATATAGGACTGCCACTCATTCCCTGGATAATTCCCCCGGTTTTATCAATAAGTTTTCTGTCTGTGATTTTTATTACCATTCCTTTGCCCCTGCTGTTCCAAGGATAAAAAATGTCTTGAATTTCTATTGAAAATTTTTCAATTTTTAAATCGTCTATCACAGTCAGTATTTCAGCCGGCCCTTCATTTATCTGATTGCTGGACGCAATAGGAATTGGCATATTGTAATATGGATTATTTACAGCGCCCTCCAATTTACCCATTACACCGTATTTAGTGTTTTTTTCGATATTTCCCGATAACGTACTTTCATTAGTAAACATACCGATTTTTTCCCCTGGTTGTCCTTTAATTCCCTTTCTTATTCCTTTAATTGATGCTTCAAGTATTTTCCCTTCCCTTACATTTTTAGCTGCGCTATTGTCACTATCTGTTATTATGTGTCCCAATGCTGCAAAAGATTGGCTTTCAGGATGATAAAAGCTTAATGTTCCCACTCCCGAAGTTGTATCTTTGACATAAATTCCTAACCTTGGATAACCTGTCTCTGGGCAGATAGCTGTCATTAATCGGGATTTAATGATTTTATCATTTCTTTTAATTTCTAATTTTACCGGCTTTTCACCATTATTAATGATTTCTCTTTTCAAGCCCTGTTCGTCTTCTACAGCTTTATCGTTTACTTTAACAATAAAATCTCCAACTTTAATGCCTGCTTTTTGTGCGGGATTTATAGTACTACCTTTTGTATCACGTATATCATACATTCCCACCACCAAAACGCCTTTTGATTCAAGTATTAATCCGATTGAATGTCCTCCGGGAATAACTTTAACCGTGGAAGATAAAGCAGCAGTTGCTTTATAATTATTTTCTTGAGAAATGTGCTTTAATGATAACCTAAACTTTTTTAATTCGTTATTTTGTGATAGTAATTCTGATACCGCTGTAATCTTATTTTTGTCTAAATAATTTATTATAATCTTAGAGTGAGAAATATTTATAACACTGTAACATAAAAGAAAACCTAGAAATAATGCAACTAATATTGTTTTTCTAATAAAACATCACTCCTTTGTTGATATTTAACAATCACCTCCAAGAAATGTGAGAATTTAATATAAAACTGAATGGTATTAAGTTGACCTTTTTAATTAGATATTATTCCATCTAATTTAGTAGTTCTTTGCCAACTCTACTTATAATGCGGTGTTTTAGTTTTTGTTTATTTTTTCTTAAAAAGCTATGAATAAATAAAAAAAGCGCATAAAAATGCGCAAAATAAAATATTTATGGATAATAAGTATTTTAAGAAAAAATAAAAAATTGACTTATATGGTTATTTATTTAATAATTCTCTGGCATGATCCAAAGCCGTCCTGTCATTTTCTGTACCGCCCAACATTCGGGTTAATTCTTTTAATCTTCCGTTTTCATCTAAAGTAATTACATGAGCAAAGGTTTTATCCTTCATTTGACATTTACATATCAATAGGTGATTGTCTGCCAAGCTGGCTAAAGGCGAAGAGTGAGTTATGCTTATAATTTGTCTGTTTTCAGCTAGTTTCGATAATTTCTGGCCCAATGACCAAATGGTTTTTCCTCCTATTCCGGTATCTATTTCATCGAAAATTAATGTGGGAATATCTTCGGTTTCTGCAAGAATGGTTTTAATCGCCAACATTATTCGTGATGTTTCCCCTCCGGAAGCCACTTTAGACAATGGTTTCAGTGGCTCACCGGGATTTGTAGATATAAAGAATTCTGCCTTTTCACTACCAGATTCAGTTATATTAATATTTTCTGTAAAAATAATCTTAAAGCTAACACCGCCCATTTTCAGGTGAGCCAGCTCTTTGGTGATATTGTTTTCTAACCTAACTGCTGTTTCAGATCTTAAGGTGCTAAGTTCCGCAGCTGCTAATTCAAGTGCAGCTTTTATTTTTTGATGTTCTTCTTCCATAGACCTAAGGCTTTGTTCAGCATTATCCATCTCCAGTAATTTCTTCTCTATCTCTTGACGATAGTTTAAGATCTCTTCAATGGATTCACCATATTTTCTTTTAAGTTTTGTAATTTGCTCCAGCCGCTCCTCCACTGCTTCCAAACTCAATGGATAAAACTCCAAGTTATCTCTATATTGCGATAAGTTGCGGCTGGATTCTTCCATTTGATATAAAGCACTGGCCATCATAGCTCTGGTTTCTGTAAGAATGGGATCAATTTCTGCCAGATTATCCAGCAATTTTAACGCCTTACCTGCTGAATCCAATATTGAAAAAGGGGATTCCGACATACCATTAATTAAATGGTAACTTTCATTTACTAACAGTGAAATTTTTTCAATATTAGATAATCTGTTTCTTTCTGTAAGCAACTCCACATCTTCGCCAGGAGAAAGAAATACATTATCGATGTCATTAATTTGATAGTTTATTAAGTCTTGTTCCTTAGCTGCATCCTGGTTTTGTATGCGAAGTTTTTCGATATTTTTAAAGAGCAGGGAATGCTGCTGGTAAAGTTTACTTACCTGAGCCCTACAGTTTAAGAGCTTTTCTCCACCGTAAGCATCTAATATAAACAGCTGTCTTTCCTGACTAAACAATAACTGTTGCTCGTTTTGGCCTTGAATATCAATAAGCCTTTGCCCTATTTCTTTAAAAGTGCTTAAGTTAACCATTTGACCGTTTACTCGGCAAAGGTTCCTGCCGTTATTATTTATTACCCTTGAGAGGATGAGCAACTCATCCTTTTGAATTTGAATGTTGTTTCTGTTCAACAGGTCAGTTATTTCATTACTCAAAGTCAGATTAAAAGCAGCTTGTATTAATGCCTCTTGGCATCCCGAACGGATATATTGGGCAAGGGCACGACCTCCGGATACAACACCTATAGCATCAACAACAATAGATTTTCCGGATCCGGTTTCTCCGGATAAAACATTTAAACCTGCAGTAAAATTAATTTCAGTTTTTTCAATTATGCCAAAATCTTTAATATAGAGATTTAATAACATAATTTGGTTCCCCTTTATATCTGCCTTTTATTACTACTCGACATTCTTGTTGCAAAGTAAAGTACGGGGCTGTTGGCTATGCTGTTATGAAAAACCATTTTTTGAACATTGAAAATTTTTATCTCAAGTCCCGTGAACAGACTATCTACCAAGGCAGCTTCTTCTTGTGAGCCAGGATGTCCGGTATAGACCACCACACTGATACGTCCACCGACTTTCAATAGATGCAGTGCTGACAGTATCGCATCCTTAGTAGATTTCGGTTCTGTTACAATTTCCTTGTCTCCCCCGGGTAAGTATCCTAAATTGAACATAGCTCCATCGATGGGTTGACTTATGAAGTTTGAAATTTTTTGGTGTCCGGCCAAGATTACTGAAACCCGACCGCTTAGATTATCGGCTAATACTAGCTCTTTGGTATTCTTTATTGCTTCTTCTTGAATATCAAATGCAAATACATGTCCCTGGGAGCCGATTCGTTCTGCCATAAAAAGAGTGTCATGACCGTTTCCGGCAGTTGCATCCACCACAACTGCACCGTTAAATAATACAGGAGACATAAATACCCGTGCCCACTGTACCGCACTGGCAGGGTTGTTGATTAACATTGACGCAGATCCCCTTCTCGCATCTTATGTTTGAGCACTCGGAAAAAATTTCTGGTCTCTAATTTAACAAATTTTACTTTATAGGAAGCTTGAGTAATCAGAACTCGGTCATTTTTTTCCAATTGTAACCCATGTTGCCCGTCCATAGTGAGCATTACCTCGTCTATATTGGAAATTAACTCCACTTCTATTAAGGAGCTGGGAGAAACGATGATGGGTCTGGCCCATAGGGCATGGGTACAAATGGGAGTTACCAGCATGATGTCTAAATCCGGGGTCACCACAGGACCTCCTGCTGATAGAGAATATGCTGTGGAACCGGTAGGTGTTGATATAATCAGTCCGTCTGCAGGGTAAATCCCCACTGATTCACCTGAGATTTTTAACTCAAAATAGATGAGACGTGCAAAAGCACCTTTTGTTAATACAGCATCGTTTAGAGCTATGTGCTTGGCAATTACTTTTCCGTCACGAAGCACTGATGCCTCGATCATCATTCGCTCCTCTATATGGTAATCTTTGCTGATTATACTTTCTAATCCCAGTTGAATGTTTGATACATCCACTTCGGAGAGAAAGCCAAGTCTTCCTAGATTTATTCCCAGTAATGGAACTCCGCTGGGAGCTACCAAGCGACCACTGTTTAATATTGTGCCGTCACCACCGAAGACCAACAGGCATTCAATATTATTAACCATTTCATCTAAAGAGGCTGTTTGAATTCCTAGCCCAATTCGCTTCCTCAGTGGTTCTTGAGCCAGTATTGCAATATTGTTTTCGGTAAAACAGCTGCATACTTTTTTATCAGGTCGTCAAGTCCCTCTTTACCTAAATTAGCCATAATGCCTATTGACCGTGTCATTTCATCCTCCAGCAGTAGATTTTTATAAGTATCATTTATTTTACAGTGAGGTTATTATGTGCATTTTCAACCACTTTGCTGATTTCTTGCTGGTCCATTACTTTAAGTGCAGAGAAATCAAAGTGGATTAAATACTCGATGTTTCCCTCGGGTCCTTTTATGGGAGAGTAATCTAGTCCCATAACACCCCAATCCCTGCCTTCCATAAATGAGCATAATCTGGACAATACTTGATTATGAACTTGAGGGTTCCTGACCACCCCTTTTTTGCCGACATTTTCTCTGCCTGCCTCGAATTGAGGTTTAATCAGTGCTATGCCTTGGGCTTCGGGAACTGTAATCTCATTAATTTTGTCCATAACTTTTTCCAAAGAGATAAAAGAAACATCAATTGTAACAAAATCAGGAGGCGGACTCAATTGCTCAGCATTTAAATTCCTTATATTGGTTCTTTCAAGTACTACTACTCTGGCATCAGTTCGAAGTTTCCATGCCAGTTGTCCATATCCTACATCTACCGAGTATACTTTTTTTGCTCCGAACTGCAAGGCACAGTGAGTAAATCCTCCCGTTGATGCTCCTACGTCCAGCACGATCCGGTCAGCGAGATTAATCTCAAATACCTTTAGGGCTTTTTCCAACTTTAAGCCACCCCTGCTGACGTAGGGTTGGCTGCCGTTAACTTTTATCGTCACAGTGGTTTCCACCGATGTTCCTGCTTTTTCAGCTTTTACTCCGTTAACCCACACTTGGCCAGCCATAATCGCTGAGCGAGCTTTTTCCCTGCTGTCAAAGTATCCTGAATTGAAAAGAAAAACGTCTAGTCTTTCTTTTTTAACAGTCAATCTCTTTTCCTCCCAATAACAGAAAGCTTTTTCTTAGTCCCGCAAGGATTTTTGAGCATGGAAAAAGCATTGGCAACTATGTGTTCGGTTGTTAACCTGTACTCAGCCAACAACAGGTCTTTATTGCCATGTTCTATAAATCGGTCAGGTATACCCATATTTAGTACCTGTATATTTTCAATTCCCAGACTGTTAATCTCAGCAAGCACTTTTCTTCCAAAACCGCCTTCCAACACACCCTCTTCAATAGTAATAATTTTTTTAGTTCTTTTTGCGTATTTGCTGATCAAGGATTTGTCAATTGGCTTAACAAATCTTGCATTTATCAAAGCTGTTGAAATATTGTATTTTGCTAAATAGTCTGCGGCTTTTTCTGCCGTCTGGAGCATTGTGCCCACAGTAACGATGGTGATATCAGAACCGTCCCTGATTAGCTGTCCTTCGCCAAAGGGCAGAGATTGAAGCTGCTCCTCCAGTGCACATCCGATTCCGGCACCCCTTGGGTATCTGACAGCAATGGGACCGTCATGATTAATAGCTGTATTAATCATATGTCTTAGTTCATTTTCATCTTTAGGAGACATAATTGCCATGTTTGGCATTTGTCCTAGATATGCAAGATCAAATACACCATGATGGGTAGGTCCGTCATCTCCCACAAGGCCACTTCTATCCAGTAAGAAAGTTACCGGCAAGTTTTGCAAACATACATCGTGCAGCACTTGATCATAGGCTCTCTGCAGAAAAGTTGAGTATACTGCCACCACAGGCTTAAGACCTTGGGTTGCCATAGCTGCAGCCATGGTTACGGCATGTTGTTCCGCAATGCCAACATCAAAAAACCTGTCAGGGTACTTCATGGCAAATTGGGACAATCCTGTTCCTCCTGTCATAGCAGCAGTTATAGCAATAATGGAAGTGCTTTTTTCTGAAAGCTCACAAAGTGTTTTGCCAGCCACTTCTGTATAGCTAAGGGAATCACTGGTTTTAAATGGATCTCCAGTTTTTACGTTAAAGGGCCCTATTCCATGAAATTTACCCGGCATTTTTTCTGCAGGCAAATATCCCTTGCCTTTCTTTGTTATTACATGGATTAAAACGGGACTGTTTATACCTTTTGCCTTTTTCATTATATCCATCATGTCTTCAATGTTATGACCGTCTATAGGGCCAAGATATACAAATCCCAGTTCTTCAAAAAGGATTCCTTGTACCACTAAATATTTTAAACTGTCCTTAAGTCTGTCTGCTGCTTTCAGCATTGTGGGACCGATGGCTGGAATTTTTTTCATAATACTTTCAATTTCTTCTTTACCCCTGAAGTATTTAGGGTCGGTCCTGAGCCGAGTGAGATACCTTGATAAACCGCCGACGTTTTTTGCTATAGACATTTCGTTATCATTTAGTATCACGATTATGTTTTTCTTTAAAAGACAGGCGTTGTTCATAGCCTCAAAGGCCATGCCCCCAGTCATAGCTCCATCACCGATAACAGCTGTTACTGAATGTTTTTCACCTTTTAGATCTCGGGCGATAGCCATGCCTAAAGCTATAGACAGTGATGTGCTGCTATGTCCTGTTATGAAAGCATCATGTTCACTTTCACCGGGACTGGGAAATCCGCTTATTCCTCCATGCTTTCTTAGGCTGCTGAAATTTTCGTATCTGCCGGTTAGCAGTTTGTGGACATAACATTGATGACCCACATCCCAAATGATTTTATCTTGGGGAGTCTGGAATACTCTATGAAGTGCCAGCGTAAGTTCCACTACACCTAGATTGGGAGCCAGATGACCACCATTTTGGGATACGGTGGCTATTAACTCTTCTCTAATTTCTTCAGCTAAATCTTTTAATTGTGATAATGTCAGATTGTTTATATCTTTAGGATCTTTTATTTTTGGCAGCAGATTCAATTAAAACACTCCCTGCTCACTTTTGTGTTTTCTTTTTTAGTTTTCTTCCGGTTAACACCGAGAATGCATATATTATTTTACCCAAAAAAAACACCACTTCTTCAGAATATGTTAAAGCAATCCATTTGCTGATAGCTTTACCCCCAACCGTAGCGGCGGCAATCAGTCCCGTTAAAAGCATATTGACGGTATAGGAATTTAAATTGTTCCAAATAACAACAATCTGTAATGCTAAGGCAATTCCTAAAGCTCCACTAACTGTTCCGGCAATATCACCTACAACATCAGCACATATATTAGCAACCCGATCAGCATTCCTGATTAAATATACACCTTCGGTGGAACCAGAAATTTTCTTTGCTGCTTTAGCGTGTAACGGTGCTTCAGAAGCTGCAGCTACTGATACTCCGAGAATATCAGCCACTATACCCACCAGAATAATTATGATTATAAAAATGATGGATATTGCCAGACTCTGCATTTTCTGAGCTATTATATTAGAAAATGAAAAAAAAGATGTGGCCAATACAAATGAGCCGAAGCTTACCAAAAATAAATAGATATAAGAGAAATTAGGCTTGTTTTTAGCCATTTTTCACCTCAAATAATATTTGACATCAGCTGACCCTGGTCAGAATAAACTTAACTGTCTCCCTTAAAAAATCAGCTTTTTGTCCATAACCCTCGAGGCATTTCAATGCCATTTCGGACTCTTTTTCGGCCATCACTAAGGAATTTTCTATCCCATAAAGAGCAGGAAAAGTAGCTTTATTGTTTTTTTCATCACTGCCTATAGGTTTACCCATATTTTTTTCGCTTCCGGTAACATCCAAAATATCGTCGGTTATCTGAAAAGCCATCCCTAGGTGCCTGGAGTAGAGATCCAGTCTTTTTATGTCTTCACTGTCTCCACCTGATAATATTGCCCCCAACCTCACTGCTATATTAATAAGTGAGGCTGTCTTCTTTTGATGAATATAATCAAGGGTTTCTTTATCCACCTTGTCGGCCGCAGAAAGGGTATCAACCACCTGACCCCCTATTACACCTAAAGTGCCTATGGAAACAGATAATTCATTTATAGCTGTAAGTACAAGATCAGACGGCAAGCCGCCTTCTGACCAGCAGCGGGTAATAAGTTCAAATGCTGTGCTTTGCAGGGCATCTCCCACCAGTATGGCAATATCTTCACCATATTTTTTATGACAGGTGGGAAGTCCCCTTCGCAAATCATCATTATCCATTGCCGGCAGATCATCATGAACTAATGTATAGGTATGGATTAACTCTAGGGCGCATGCTGCAGGCATAATTTTTTTTGTTTCACCGCCAATCAATTCTGCGGCAGCTAAAGTAAGTACCGGTCTTACTCTCTTTCCGCCTGCAAAAACACTGTATCTCATAGCTTGATGAATAATGCCGGGAAAAGTATCCTCTGGGGGCATAAACTGATCCAGCGCTTTATTAATTAGGCTTGCCTTTTTTTCAAATTCTGATAAAAAATGCATGTTAGCACCTCGTTTTATTCCTCATCATTATCCTGAAAATCAGTTAGTCTCCCGTCATTAGTGAGAAGTTTGATTTTTTTCTCTGCCTCCTCTAAAGTTGACTGACAAAATTTGCTCAATTCTACACCCTCAGCAAAAAGATGAAGAGAATCTTCCAGTGTTTGATGACTGTTTTCAAGATCCCTGACGATATCTTCCAACCTATTAATGGCATCTTCAAACTTAAGCTTCTTTTTAGCCATAAAAAAATCCTCCTGTTATGACACTGTTAAACCTGCATTTAATAATGCCGAGCCGTTAAGATAGTTAAACTTTTTGCCTTGTCTGGTATCCCTTTCCTCCAACGAACCTTCAATAATTTGCTTGATTTTCCACCAGCTGGTTTCCCAGTTTGAAAAAATTACACTTCCCTGAGGCCCCTTGCCCACCAATCTCTGGATAACTATCTCAGGATCCAAATATTCCAAGAAAAGAATAACATTATCGATATATCCCTCAAGGGGAATTATTTCAATTTCTCCTCTGCTGTACATTTCACCCAGCAGTGTGCCCTCAACCACGTAAAGAGAATGAAGTTTTACATATTTTACCCTAAGTGCGGATAGAATCTTGGCATTTTCCACAACATCGGTCTTGCTGTCCCAGGGAAGATTCAGTATCAAATGAGTACATACTTCAATACCTCTACTTTTGATTCTTATAACGGCATCTATAAATTCAGCAAGACTGTGTCCTCGATTTATTTTAAGCAGGGTGTGATAGTTTACCGTTTGAAGACCCAGCTCTATATCAATGTTAAGGTTATTTTCTTTTTTTAAATGATTTAGAAAATCCAGGTACTGATCGTTTATACAATCGGGTCTTGTTGATATGGAGATCCCAACCACATCCTGCAAACAAACACCGGACAGGTACTCTTTAAACAGAGAAAAAGGCATATAAGTATTAGTAAAAGCTTGAAAATAAATGATAAATTTTTCTGCACCAAATCTTTTTTTAAAAAACTCTTTATTTTTATTTATTTGTTTAATAACTGATAAAGAGTTGGGTAAGCATTGAAATCCCGAACCCGTCTCATCACAGAATATGCATCCGCCTTTGCCCAGGGAACCGTCTCTGTTGGGGCAGGTGCCGGGAAGATTAACAGGTATTTTATATACTCTGCAGCCATATTGATCCTGCAGGTATTTTGAATAAATATTATATCTGGGTATGTCTTTGGTCAATAGATCACATCCAAGGTCAATCTTAAATAGATTATATCTAATATAATTTATTACGAAAAGAGGGAGACCAACCTACCTTACAGGACTTCACATTTAAGACTTCCTTTATACAGATTAACCTGAATTTTATCTCCCTTATTAATGCTGTCGGCATCCTTCAATATTTCACCGGTTTTTTCCGATATGCAGATGGAATAGCCTCTGGATAATGTTGCCATGGGACTTAAAGTATTAATTTTGCCTGCTAATTCTGCAAACTTCCCCCGATGACTGCTTACAGATTCGGAAGTTGATTTTATTAAATTCCTATAGAGTTGATCCAATGAAAGAGCTCTCATGTCACAGATATTTTCTATGGGTCGTCTCATGACGAAATTCTGTTGACAGTTAGTAAGCCTTAGGTGGTTCTTAATTACATTATCCGAAATGGCTTTTTGCATTCTCATTTCCAGCGTTTTTACGGCTCGTGCTACCTCAATTTTGACCGGTATTCCCAATTCTGCTGCAGCTGAAGGTGTAGGAGCTCGTAAATCAGCTACCATATCGGCAATGGTAAAATCGGTCTCATGACCCACCGCTGAGATAATGGGAATATCTGATGATGCAATACTTCGAGCAACCACTTCGGTGTTAAAGGACCAAAGCTCTTCCAGGGAACCTCCACCCCGGCCCACAATTATCACATCAGCCTGACTGTTTCTATTCAAATCCCTTATCCCATCGGCAATTTCTGCCGGAGATGCTTCGCCCTGAACGGTAACTGGCTTAATTACAATATTTATTCCGGGCCAGCGCCTGGAAATAATTTTCAAAATATCCCTTAGTGCAGCTCCTGTGGGTGAGGTTACAACACCAATGCATGTTGGCAGCCAAGGAATCTTTTTCTTTTTTGAAACATCAAACAGACCCTCTTGACTCAATTTTTCTTTAAGTTGTTCAAAAGCAATATATAATGCTCCTACACCGTCAGGTTCCATTTCTTCTACATACAGTTGATAACTACCATCTCTTTCATATATTGATATATATCCCCTTATCCTTACTGCCATACCATTTTCCGGCTTAAATAACAGCTTATTGGCTCTGGATTTAAACATAACCGATCTTATGCAGCTTATATTATCCTTAAGGGTAAAGTATAAATGTCCACTTACAGCCGGCCGGTAATTGGAGATTTCTCCCTTAACCCAGAGATTAATAAGGAATCGATCATTTTCCATCATTTCCTTGATATATTGTGTTAACTCTATTACGGTATATGTTTTCACTATATCCTCCATATAAAACAACAGACCTCCGGTGAGGTCTGCTGATTTTTTTGTATTAACATTCCTATTGGGGCAAGGAAAGTTTGAAGGCAGCCAGTGTGTTTTTCATCAGCATAGTAATAGTCATAGGTCCTACTCCTCCGGGAACAGGGGTAATTAGACCGGCTTTGCTCTTTGCGCTTTCAAAATCCACATCACCGGCCAGCTTAGCTTTGCCTTCCGGTGTGGTTCCGATTCTGTTTACACCTACATCAATAACCGCAGCACCTTCCTTTATCATATCGGCGGTGATATAATTCGGTCTGCCTGCTGCAACTATAAGTATATCGGCCATTTTGGTATAGTAAGCAATATCCTTGGTGCCGGTGTGTACCACTGTAACTGTTGAATTTGCCCCTTTGTTTTTTTGCATCATTATATTTGCTATGGGTTTGCCTACAATATTGCTTCGTCCAACCACCACCACGTGGGCACCTTGAGTTTCTATTCCGCCTCGTATCAGTAGCTCTTGGATACCTGCCGGTGTGCATGGAAGAAATACTCCTTCACCAATTACCAGCCTGCCAACATTTACCGGGTGGAAGGCATCAACATCTTTATCAGGATCTATGGCATAAAGTACCTTAGTTTCGTTGATATGCTTTGGCAACGGAAGTTGTACCAGTATACCGTTAATACTATCATCTTGATTATATTTTTCTATCAGATTTAACAGCTGCTCTTCAGTAATGTCATCTGGCTGGGTGTCTTGGATTGAGTAAAAACCCAACTCTTTGGCTGTCTTTTGTTTCCCTGTAACATAGCTGACAGATGCAGGGTTTTCTCCCACCAATATGGTTACAAGACCAGGTACTTTTTGATACTTAGCTTTAAGGCTGACAACTTCAGTCTTTATTTCCTCTCTAATTTGTTTAGCCACCTCGGTACCAGAAATAACTTTTGCTGACATTAAGATCCTTCCTTTCGTTACTGATTATCAGTTTTTATTGGTTAGATATTCATGAATTGATTTTGCCCCTAGTTTTCCTGCTCCCATGGCCATAATAACTGTAGCAGCACCGGTTACCACATCTCCTCCGGCAAAAACACCTTCCTTTGAAGTAGCACCGGTTTCGGGGTCTACAATAATATTTCCCCTGTCATTAATCTTCAAATCTTTGGTGGTTTTGGGTACCAGTAAATTAGGCCCCTGACCTATGGCAACCACCACAGTGTCTGCATCCATAATATACTGGGAATCCGTTACTGGAACAGGTCTGCATCTGCCTGTACAATCAGGTTCTCCCAGTTCATATCGTATGCATTCCATGCCGGACACCTCTCCGTTATCATTGCCGATTATTCTGACAGGACTGGTTAGATATGCAAATTTAACCCCTTCTTCATGGGCATGCTCAACTTCTTCCATTCGAGCGGGAAGTTCCTTTTCAGATCTTCTATAAACTATCCAGGACTCTTCTGCTCCTAAGCGCAACGCTGTTCTGGCTGCATCCATGGCAACATTACCACCGCCCAGTACCGCTACTTTTTTCCCTATTTTGATGGGTGTGTCCCATTTTGGGAAAAGGTAAGCCTTCATTAAATTAGTTCTGGTTAAAAATTCATTGGCTGAGTATACCCCACACAAATTTTCTCCGGGTATATTCATAAAATAAGGAAGACCAGCACCGGTACCTATAAAAACAGCATCGTATCCTTCATCTGTTATCAATTGATCTATGGTGGATAGTCTGCCTATAACTGAGTTAACCTCTATATTTACACCCAGGCGTTTTACATTTTCGACTTCTGCCTGAACAACTTTTTTAGGCAGGCGAAATTCAGGTATTCCGTACATTAATACCCCTCCTGCCACATGCAGCGCCTCAAAAACAGTGACCTTATGACCTAGTTTTGCAAGGTCTGCAGCACAGGTAAGTCCGGCAGGGCCGGAACCCACTACAGCTACTTTATATCCTGTGGACGGGGCTGTTGTGGGTGATACTATTACTTGGGAAGCTTCATTATCTGCACAGAATCTTTCCAGTCTTCCAATGGCCACCGGTTGAAATTTTTTACCCAGGGTACAGTTCTTTTCGCACTGATTTTCCTGGGGGCAGACACGTCCGCATATCCCGGGAAGGGTATTTTTTTCTTTTATTTTGGCAATGGCAGCATTAAAATCTCCTTGGGAAGCCAATTTTAGAAATGCAGGAATGTCAATCTCCACGGGGCAGTCCTTGCTGCAAGGTGCATTTTTGCACTGAAGACAACGTGAAGCTTCTGCCATAGCAGTAGTTCTGTCATAGCCTAGGGCTACTTCATCAAAGTTGCTTGAACGAATTTCAGGATCCTGAAGAGGCATACAATGTTTTTGGGGAATAATTTTTGGTTTGACATTTTTGTCTGTCATTACTTTTCTCCCCCTTTGCAGCCGCATCCACTTTTCCTTTGGCTGGAGTTAAAGTGCTCCCTTGCAGCTTTCTCTTCATGTTGGAAGTAAATACTGCGACGAGATAATTCCAGCCAGTCCACTTGATGGCCGTCAAACTCAGGACCGTCTACACATACAAACTTTGTTTCTCCCCCCACTGAAACCCGACAACAACCACACATCCCGGTACCGTCCACCATCAAAGCATTTAAACTTACTATGGTTTTGATACCATATTCCTTGGTCAAGTTGCAACATGCCCTCATCATGGGCTGTGGGCCAATGGCCAATACCATTGAGATGTTTTCTTTTCCTTTTTCCTCAATAATATCTTTGATTACATCGGTAACAAAACCTTTGCGTACATAGGAGCCGTCATCGGTGGTAATATATAGACTGTTACAGGCCTCCCGCATTTTATCTTCCCAGAATAACAACTCTTTGCTTCTGGCACCAATAACTCCTATAACATTGTTGCCTGCCTTCTTTAATTCTCTGGCGATGGGATATACCGGAGCTACACCTACTCCGCCTCCCACTACGATAACCGTGCCAAAATCTTTGATCTGGGAGGGTTCTCCCAGAGGACCAGCAATATCTTTAATAAATTCTCCCTCTTCTAATAAACCCAGTTGCTGAGTAGACTTACCCACCTCCTGGAAGACTATGGAGACCGTCCCCCGCTCACGATGGAAATCTGCTATAGTAAGGGGTATCCGCTCTCCTTCATCATCAACGCGCAATATGATAAACTGTCCGGCATGACAGCTTTTTGCAATTTTGGGGGCATCCACCACCAGCAGCTTAATGATTGGCGAGAATGTCTGTTTTTCTATGATTTTATACATCTTCCACCTCTTTCCTGCGGGCCTGAAACGAAGATAAACTATAACTTTAATATATTCTAGAAAGAACACCCAACTCCTGCCCGTAGATGTCAACTTGTGTAAGATTTAAGCGTATAAAGAAAATACTTTGTCCTTTATCAGGGAACCTAAATAGTAAGGAGAACCCTTAGGCTCTCCCGTCTTCTGCTATAGTATTACCTACTCCTTTAGGTTCAGTTAAAATGTCTGTCTCTCCATGTTGAACATCTACTTTGGATAGAATTCCATTGACAAATCTGCCAGAGTCTTTACCCCCAAATATTTTTGCCAGTTCCACAGCTTCATTGACACTAACACTATAGGGTATGTCCTTCATATATAATATTTCATATATGGCCAATCTCATTATATTATGGTCTACTCTGGCTAAACGATTTATATCCCAGTCTTTACTGAGGGAAGCTATGATACCATCAATCTTTTCTTGATTTTCTTTGGCACCATAAACCAGTTCTTTCATAAAATTAAAATCATCTGGGGATAGTAAGTTCATTTCTGCCATATAATCCAGCACTTGTTCAAATTCTGAATCACTGGAGTCAAGTTGATACAAAGACTGTAAAGCTGTCTGCCTGGCCTTTCTTCTGCTCATGATGCTCCTCCTGGTTTACGCATAACAGTTAATCCTCTGACCGTAAATTAAAAATCTCTTTCCAATCAGAGTGTTTATCGCTGCGCTTTCCAATATAATAACCGGCAGCAATACAAATTGATACAAAAAATGTTTTAATAAATCCATACTCTATGATAAACCAGCTGAAAAGCAGGCCTAAGGCGGTACCAAATACTTTACCTCTATTGTTTATAATCCATTCAATTATTTTCTCTAGCTCCACATTTACACACCCCGTTAGGTATTGAGGTTATCTTTGTTTTACTCTACCCGTGGCTTATTGGCTGAGATGTTTTCCACCGAAACCCGGATATCTTTAACTTCCATCCCGGTAACTTCTTTAACTTTTTCCAAAACTTCTTGCTGTAATAATTCTGACAATTGTGGAACATTAATGTCGGGAGTTACAGTAACCCTGACCCTGATTCCGACACCTTGTGGTATGGAAACAACGACAGCTTTGGCTTCTTTAACTCCCTTTTGTTCCATGGATACCTTTTCAACCAGTGTTTCTATGGCAGAAAGGGCAATGCGTATATTTCCAAGGGAGGCTTCTCTGACTATGGCATGCTTTCTGTCACGTTTCAGTCCGAGCCACAATACTATCAAGCTTATCATAGTATAAACAGCCAGTAGCACAAAAACAACACTTATTACACCATTAACTCCCTGTGCTTGCAACATGTTTTGAATAAGTTTGCCCGGCCAAGGCAAACCCATAAGAACAGAGGATACAATTGATGCTATAAACAAACCAATTACTGCGTACAATATTAATATAATCCGAAAAATAGGGTTCACTTTGGGAGTCCCCCCAATCCTTCAATAATGTTATTTTACTTTTTGCTCTTCATCTTTTTCATCATGGGAGAAAGCCACGCCTTGTATATGCACGTTCACTTCCACCACGTGGAGACCGGTCATATTTTCGATAGCTTTTTTAACATTCTCCTGTATCTTTGCTGCGACATCCGGAATGCGTATTGCAAATTCCACTACAACGAAAATATCTACGGCTGCTTCTTTTTCGCCCACTTCTACCTTAACACCTTTAGACATATTTTTGCGGCCCAGCATTTCAGCAATGCCACCCACAACGCCGCTGCTCATGGCAACAACACCAGGGACTTCGGTTGTTGCAAGACCAGCTATAATTTTTACCACATCATCGGCTATTTTAATTGCACCTAAACCGTTCATTTCATCTTTTATTAAAAAGTCTTTAGGCTGTTCACTCATTGAAAATCCCTCCATTCTTATTTTTGTTATAATTTTCCTCAATTATAGCAGAAGCAGTATACATTATCAAACCATAGGAGTCTTACCGTATGCTGATAACGTTAAATTAAAGAAACTTCTGGAAGGATTTTTCCTGTAGTATAAGAAATAAACTATTAAATCATAATGCTAATATTAACTGAACAGCACAACGGGGGTTATTTAATGAAAATTACAATTATAGGAGCCGGTGCCATGGGCTCTCTTATTGGGGCTTATCTTTCCACCGATAATAAAAATGAAGTATCTTTGGTAAACAGGTGGTCTGAGCATGTAAACAGCATTAACCGAAATGGACTTATTGTGGAAAGCAATTCAGATATTAAGAAATTTGCTGTTAAAGCTTTCACTAACCCGACATCCTTAAAAGCTCAGGATTTAGTAATAGTCATGGTTAAATCCTATCAGACTGCAGCTGCAGTTAAAAATATCGATAATTTACTAAATGATAAGACGCAAGTATTGACTTTGCAAAACGGTCTTGGAAATGCTGAGACATTAGCAGAAACCCTTGGGGATATATCCCTATTGGCAGGTACTATAACCCATGGTGCTACAGTTTTGGGGCCCGGTCATATAAAGCATGCAGGTGCAGGCGAGGTTATAATGGGCTCATTTGGGGGCAATGCGGTTGCGGAAGATATAGCAAATATGTTTACCAGATGTGGTTTGCCCGCAAGGATCACTGACGAAGTCAACAGCCATTTATGGGGAAAAGTGTTGATCAACGTAGGGATTAATGCACTGACTGCCATTTGCGGAGTTAACAATGGCTGGTTGGTGGAAACCGATGGCACTTTAAAACTGATGAAATCTTTGGTGGAAGAAGCCGAGTCAGTGGCCAAGGCATTAGGGATTGCACTTCCATATGATAATGCCTTTGAAAAAGTGGTAAATGTAGCCCGGATAACCGGAGATAACAGGTCCTCAATGCTGCAGGATATGGATCGTGGGTGTCCCACTGAAATTGATAATATTAATGGGGCTGTTGTCCGAGCAGGAGAAAGGTGCGGTATTGCCACACCATGCAACAATATAGTTACCATGTTGGTCAAGGCGCTGGAGGTTAAAAATTCCTTCAGAAATTAATTCCCAAGGATTTAGGTAATATCTTTAATTCAATTAAGGTTCTTTATACCAATGGTTATACTGAAGGAGTTAATATCAAAATCAGGGTTTTAATGCGTAATGCTTTCGGGGTCAGAAACTTCGAAAGATTTAGGGCTAGAATTCTATAAATAATGTCCGCATAAAAGCTCCTCAGACGCTTCTAATTTAGGGGGAGGACATTTTAGGACGGACATTTTACGGAGGTTGTTATCCGGCTTTTAGCGCTGGAGCTTACGGACTGGCCTGCAGGACGCATGGATGCGGCCTGCAGCTGAGTAGTGCATGGACGCACATACGCAAGCGATGGCCAGACCGTTAGCGACAAGCTTTAAAGCCAGTTCAGCCAAAGTAACTTTGTCCGGACTGAAATCCGCACCCCCACCTATACCAAGATTCACTACCCCAACAATTGACAGAAAGTCACTTCTTAAAATTCTGGATTCTGGCTTCTGAATTCTGTATTCCTCTGAAATTATATGTCCATCACATTTTCGGCTCTATTTACTCTACCATTATGGGATCTACTACAACAATTGACAGAGATCCCTAAGTGTTTTTAAATATATGTTTTTCTATAAAGCCGGTATCAATATCCCCCCGAATAAAGTACTTATTTTTCAGTACTGTCCGGTGGAAAGGTATGGTAGTTTTTATACCTTCAATTACATATTCGTCCAAAGCTCTAATCATTCTGGCTACTGCCTCTTCTCGGTCCTGTCCCCAAGTGATAAGCTTACCCAGCATCGAATCATAGTGGTAAGGGATATTCCAACCTTGGTAAGCTGCACTGTCAACCCTGATCCCGGGTCCCCCGGGGGGGACATATTTTGTTATTTTACCAGGGCAGGGGATGAATCCATTTGCCGGGTCCTCAGCATTAATCCTGCATTCCAAGGCCCATCCATATATATTGACGTCTTGCTGCGTTACAGCCAGTTTTTCACCGGAGGCAATTAGAATTTGTTCCTTTATCAGATCAATTCCGGTAATCATCTCGGTAATTGTATGCTCTACTTGAATGCGTGTGTTCATTTCTATAAAATAATACTGACCGTCATCATCCAATAAAAATTCCACCGTACCTGCGCCGCAATAATTAACTGCTCTAGCTGCTTTAACTGCTGCTCTTCCCATTTCATTGCGAAGTTTTTCATTTAGTGCGGATGATGGTGCTTCTTCAATTACTTTTTGGTTTCTTCTCTGTATAGAACAATCCCTTTCAC
>CAZHAJ010000011.1:0-25899 GCA_964530215.1 uncultured Peptococcaceae bacterium
GGATAGCTCCTGACCTTACGGTGCTGTTAGATATTGATCCGGTTAAGGCTGCGACGAGAAGAAACCAAAATGCAGACCGTATAGAGGGTGAAGGTCAGCAGTTCTTGAAGAGGGTCAGGCAGGGCTATTTAAATAGGGCAGCCGAAAATCCCAAGGGATATTTAGTATTGGATGCTGCCATATCACCGGAGAGTTTGTTTCAGCTTATTATGGCTGAGGTTAGTAAACTT
The DNA here is from genome assembly GCA_964530215.1 of uncultured Peptococcaceae bacterium. Classification (GTDB taxonomy): domain Bacteria; phylum Bacillota; class Desulfotomaculia; order Desulfotomaculales; family Desulfocucumaceae; genus JAAXTT01. The sequence continues at coordinate 231 of CAZHAJ010000011.1, forward strand.
TTAAATGTGGATGATATTAAAAAATAAAGCCGGGGGAAAGTAATTGATTTTACTGGAGAATATCATCGGTCACGAAGAAATTGTGAAAACTTTGCAGGGTGCCGTCACCTCGGGGAGAATTGCTCACGCTCATCTTTTTTCCGGACCTAAAGGTGTCGGTAAAATGACTACGGCCATAGCTTTTGCAAGAGCTTTGGTTTGTTCGGTAAGGACCGGTTTTGACGGCTGCGGCCAATGCAGTGGCTGTGAAAAGGTGAATCAAGGGATTCATCCTGAAGTAAGGACTATAGTGCCTGAAGGTGCATCCATCAAAATAAGTCAAGTAAGGCAAATGACCTCAGAATTGCAGTTTGGTCCTGAGAATGGCTGTTGGACAGTAAGGATTGTTGATGATGTGGATACCATGACATCGGAAGCAGGTAATTCTTTGTTAAAAATCCTGGAAGAACCTTTGCCGGGAGTGGTATTTATATTGATTTCCACTAGGCCTCAAGCAGTTTTGCCCACTATTGTATCTCGCTGCCAACAGGTATGTTTTCAGCCATTGTCAAAAAAGCAGATCTTGCATGCACTGAACGAACATATTTCAGTTGATGAAAACAGGGTGCAAAGGGCAGCAGCTCTGTCGGGGGGAAGCTTAGGCAGAGCGATGGAGTTGTTGTCAGATAATTTTGAAGTGAGGGAGCAAGCGCTGTATTTGTTGGACAAGTTAAAAACCTCTGTAGTGGGAGAGGTGATATCCTTGGCTTCAGAGATACCTTCGGGTAAAGGAAATCTTCTGGCTGTTTTAGATATGATGATTCTTTGGTTCCGAGACATATTATTGTATAATGAAACGTGTAATGCTGGTCTTTTGATTAATAATGATAAATTGGAGGAAATAAAAGTGATGGCAATGTTTTATTCCTCCAGCAGGTTAATTAAAATGATTGAAGCTCTGGAAAGCTCAAAAAACTCATTGGCGGTCAGCGCTAATATACAGTTAACTATAGAGGCACTGTTTTTGCTCTTGGCAGGATATGAGCCGGAAATTGAGGGGGGTATATGAAATGCTGTTAAAAGTTGTTGGTGTGAGATTTAAGCAGGCAGGGAAGATATATTATTTTGATCCCGGCGATATCGAATTGAAAACAGAGGATGAAGTTGTTGTTGAAACCGCCAGGGGAATCGAGTATGGTCTGGTGGTGGTGGGACCTGTGGATATATCTGAAGAAGAAGTAGTGGCCCCCTTAAAAAATGTTTTACGTAAAGTTACTCCTGAGGATAGAAAGCAAATGGAAGTAAACAGTGAAAAGGAAGCCCGGGCTTTTCAGGTGGGCGTTGAAAAAATAAATTCCCATGGTTTGCCAATGAAGTTGGTGGAAGTGGAGCAAACCTTTGATGGCAACAAAATTATTTTTTATTTCACCGCTGACGGAAGGATTGATTTCCGGGAATTGGTTAAAGATTTGGCGGCCGTATTCCGTACCAGGATAGAATTGCGTCAAATTGGGGTCAGAGACGAGGCCAAAATGATGGGGGGCTTGGGTTGTTGTGGACGCGAGCTGTGTTGTTCCACTTGGCTTTCGGATTTTGCATCGGTGTCAATACGGATGGCCAAAGATCAAAATCTTTCCCTAAATCCCACTAAGATATCAGGGGTTTGTGGTCGCTTGATGTGTTGCTTAAAATATGAGAATGATACTTACGAGCTGGCTAGGTCGGAATTTCCTGAAGTGGGCAGTGTGGTTTCAGGCGCCCAAGGTGACGGCAGAGTTATGGATATAAATATATTTAAAAAAACAGTAACTGTAGAACTAAACGAAACCAGGGTACTTGTGGAATACCCGGTAGAAGAAATAATGCCCAAGGGAGTGAAAAAAGGAGATGACATACCCGCTGGGACGGATGATCAAATTGATGGAAGCAAAAATTCAGGATGTCACTGCGGACCTTGCCAAGTTCAAGAAATTTGTTCACCTTCTGGAGGAGGAGAATGCTCGTCTAAAGAGTGAGTTGGCAAGGCATGCCGGAGTGAATGCCGGTGAATTTATAGAGCAGGATAATTCAGGCAATGGTTCTGATAGCCTGATAAATATCTATGACCGGGGATTTCATGTTTGCCACCTGTATTTTGGGGGATTGCGCCAGGAGGATTGCCTTTTTTGTGCCGCCTTAATACAGAGAACAGGTGAGTGTAGTGATGAGTAATCCGGGTTGTCTGTATCTATGCGCCACACCAATCGGCAATTTAGAGGATATTACCCTTAGAGCGCTGAAGGTGTTGCAGGATGTTGATTTGGTGGCTGCCGAGGATACACGTCGCACCAGAAAATTGCTAAGTCATTATGATATACACACATCGCTCACCAGTTATCATCAGCATAACTTTGCCGGCAAAGGACAGTACTTACTTGATAAGCTATTAGAAGGCAAAAACATAGCTTTGGTTTCTGATGCCGGTCTGCCGGGCATATCTGACCCTGGAGAAGATCTGGTGGCCTTGGTTCTGGGACACGGGGTAAAGGTTGTTCCGATACCGGGGCCCAGTGCATCTTTGGCTGCATTGGTGGTTTCAGGATTATCTACCAAAAGATTTTGTTTTGAGGGCTTTCTTCCTTCAAAGGGCTCGACTCGACGAAAGCATCTGGAAAAGCTGAAGCTCGAAAATAGAACCATGATTTTTTATGAAGCACCCCACAGGCTTTTGGCAACCCTCACTGACCTTGCTTTTATCTGGGGGGACAGGCAGATATGCATTGCCAGGGAGCTAACCAAACAATTTGAAGAAGTATGGCATGGCAATGCTTCCCAAGGCATAGAGAGATTTTCTCAAGCTCCCCCAAAGGGAGAAATTACTATTATAGCTCAGGGTGCACCACGGCAAGAAGAAGGTGCTGTTTACAGCAGCAGTGATTTGATTGATATGGTTATAAATTTCCAAAAAAGGGGCTTGAGCAATAAGGATGCTATAAAGGAGACGGCATTGTTGGCAGGGGTTCCAAAGAGAGAAATATATGCACTGGTAATAGAAAAAAAAGAGGAAAGCAATTGATGCTTTCCTAAGCTTTGCAATTTATTTGATTAGTTAAATAGCATTGGCAACATCTGTCATGTTTCTGGCACATTCTTTACACACTCTTTTGCCGCGATAATCTTGGATGTCTGCTGCGTTCCCGCAAAAAATACATGCAGGTTCATATTTTCTGAGAATAATTTTTTCGTTATCCACATAGATTTCCAATGCGTCTTTTTCGTCAATTCCCATGGTGCGCCTTAACTCTATAGGGATAACTACCCGACCTAGCTCGTCCACTTTGCGGACAATACCCGTTGACTTCATTTGTCTTCCCTCCCTGAACATACTTGGACAGAAATATTCTGCAATGCCAACTAAATGATACCAGTGATTCCATTAATAGTCAATATATTTGTTAAATATTGTAGAATGGTGTCCGTATTTTCGGTGCCTTGACAAATTATAATATGCACGGTTAAAATTAGCATATTATAATTAAATATGTAAAGGTTATGAAGGGGAAGAGTAAGCTGGGGAGTCTGCCTAGAGAGTGGGGTAAGGTGCAAGCCCACCGGATATAACCGGCCCAACATGGCCCCGGAGCTGAATGCTGAAGACAATTTGTTGAGTAGGCATTGCCGGTGTTGTATTAGGAAACCGTTATTAATTCCTAAGAAGCAGTTCCAACTGCTTCTATAGAGGCTGCTGACCGTGAGGCAGTGGCAAACTAGGGTGGTACCGCGGAATAACCTCCGTCCCTGACAAATGTCGAGGATGGAGGTTTTAGTGTTTTTAAGTAATAATAATGATTAAACTAATACCAAAAGTATAAAAGGAGTGTGCACAATGTCTTACAATAAAAAAAGCTTCTATATTACCACACCAATATATTATCCCAGTGACAACCTGCATATAGGCCATGCATACACCACTGTGGCAGCAGATGCCTTTGCCAGGTTTAAGAGGCTGACCGGTTATGATGTTTGGTTTTTAACGGGAACTGATGAACATGGCCAGAAAATAGAACGGGCAGCCCGTTCTAATAATAAGACTCCAAAAGAGTTTGTGGATAATATTGTAGCGGGGATTAAAAATCTTTGGGAAAAATTTGATATCAGCAATGATGATTTTATTCGCACAACAGAAGAAAGGCACAAAAAAGTTGTAACGGCAATCTTTGAAAAGCTGCATCAACAGGGGGACATCTATAAGGCCAGTTATGAAGGTTGGTACTGCACACCATGTGAAGCCTTTTGGGCTGAAAGCAGGTTGGTAGATGGCAATTGTCCCGACTGTAACCGTCCGGTGGAGTTAATTAAGGAAGAGAGTTATTTTTTCAAAATCTCCAAATATGCCGATAGATTGCTTAAGCATATTGAAGAAAACCCTCATTTTATCCAGCCGGTGACCAGAAAGAATGAGATGGTCAGTTTTATAAAAAGCGGCTTGGAAGATCTATGTGTTTCCCGTACCACCTTTGATTGGGGTATAAAAGTGCCTTTTGAACCAAATCATGTGGTCTATGTTTGGGTGGATGCCTTGACAAATTATATTTCTGCTTTGGGCTATGGGACCTCAGATGATGAATTGTATAAAAAGTTTTGGCCCGCGGATATACATTTGGTGGGTAAAGATATTGTGCGATTTCATACCGTAATATGGCCCTGCATATTAATGGCGGCTGATATACCTTTACCCAAGCAGGTGGTGGGTCATGGGTGGTTGCTGTTGGACAGCGGCAAAATGAGCAAATCAAAGGGTAATGTAGTGGATCCCTTGGTTCTTCTGGAAAAATACGGGGTAGATGCGGTGCGCTATTATTTGTTGAGGGAACTTGCATTTGGAAACGACGGCTTATATACCGAGGAAGCTTTAATAAATACCATAAATAAAGATTTGGCCAATGATTTGGGTAATCTGATAAGTCGTACCTTAGGTATGGCGGATAAGTATTTCTCAGGGTCGATAGACAGTCCTGGCCCTGCAGAGGGGCCAGACTTAGAACTTATTGATTTGGCTTTGAAAACACCGGAAACCGTGATGCAGTTGGTAGATAAAAGAGATCTCTGCGGAGCGTTAAGTGCTCTGTGGAAATTGGTGTCCAGGGCTAATAAATATGTGGATGATACCACTCCGTGGGTGCTGGCAAAGGACCCCGATGCTAAGGAGCGTTTGAATACTGTCCTATACAATTTGTCGGAGTCTATTAGATTTATAACAATAGTTGCATCTCCCTTTATGCCCCAAATGGCACCAAAGGTTTGGGAGATGTTGGGTATAACAAATTTTTCTCAGGTGCATACCTGGGAATCCCTTACCTGGGGTAAGCTTCCGGCAGGTATTTCATTAAAAAAAGGGCAACCGCTGTTTCCCCGTATTGACGTCACAGATTAAATTATAAAGGAGGCTTAAATTATGCTGGTGGATACACATGCTCACCTAGATATGAAGGATTTTGATAATGACCGTCAGCAGGTAATCGCCAGAGCAAAAGAAAACGGAATTAATATTATTATAAATGCTGCCTTCGATTTAGCATCTTCTCGGAGAGCATTGTCTATAGCTCAAAAATATCAGGGAGTATATGCATTGGCTGGGATTCACCCCCATGATGCTGATAGTGTTTCGGCAGGCTATTTAGACGAACTAAGCAAAATGTCTGAAAATCCTTTGGTAGTGGCTTTAGGAGAAATGGGGCTGGATTATTTCAGGGATATAAGTCCCAGGGAAATACAGCAAAAGGTTTTTCGTGAGCAGTTAGCTTTGGCCAGAGAGCTAAACATACCGGTGGTTATACACGATAGAGAAGCCCACGGTGATATGTTAAAGATTCTGAAACAGGATGGAATCCCTAAGCGAGGAGGGGTTATGCATTGTTTCAGCGGTAGTTGGGAAATGGCCCAGGAATGTATTAAAATGGGGTTATATATTTCAATAGCGGGACCGGTAACCTATAATAATTCCTCTAAGCTAAAGGCAGTGGCAGCCAAACTTCCTTTAAATCGATTGCTGGTAGAGACGGATAGCCCTTACTTAACACCTCAGATACACAGGGGGACCAGAAATGAGCCTGCTTATGTCAGGTATGTAGCTGAAGAAATAGCTTCTTTAAAAAATATAGAGTATGAAGAGCTTGTCCGGTCAATATCTGCCAATGTTGCCGAGGTTTTTGGAATACCTCAGGATTTGGAGGAGGAAAAGAGTGTCTAAAGAAAACGGATTGGTTATCATTTTCACCGGCAACGGAAAAGGAAAAACCACAGCCTCCCTTGGAATGGCTGTCAGGGCCTGGGGACAGGGCATGAAAGTACTTATTCTCCAGTTTATAAAAGGGGATATGCACTATGGGGAATTAGAATTGCCGAAAAAACTGCTTGGTCTGGAAATTAAGCCCATGGGTAAGGGATTTACCAACCAAGGTGATCCGCAAGAACACCAGGCTGCGGCTGCCCAGACATTAGAGGAGGCAAAAAAAGAAATACTTAGTGGTCATTGGGATATGATTATTTTGGATGAAATATTTTATGCCTTAGGCTTTAATCTTTTAACAGAGGAAAACATAAGCTCCCTTATAGAATTAAAGCCTCGCAATATGCATTTGGTTTTGACCGGCAGGAATGCCCCTGAGTCTTTGATAGATCGAGCTGATCTGGTAACCGAGATGAAGGAAATAAAACATCCTTATTATAAGGGCATTAAAGCTCAAAAAGGTGTGGAATATTAAGGGTGATTAGCAAATCTTAGTCATATAAATGGCGATTTCCCATAGTTATGATATGGGTGATAAAAATGGACTCAAATGAAGGTCTGCTGTTTCTGGTTTCTGCGGTAGAAATTATTTTGATTGATCTTGTTTTGAGCGGAGACAATGCTATTATTATCGCTATGGCTTGCAGGCACCTAGAACCTGAGAGAAGAAAGTGGGCCTTTCTTTTAGGTGCTTCAGGGGCAATATTATTACGAATTTTCTTCGCCAGTATAGCATCCTTTTCCATTATGAAGGTACCCATATTGAGTTTTGTTGGTGGATTGGTTTTGCTTTGGATAGCTGTGAAGCTTCTCATTGAGGGAGAACAAGGGCAGATAATAGAACCGCAAAGGCGTATGCGAAGTGCTGTTAAAACAATAATACTAGCGGACGTGGTTATGTCGTTAGATAATGTGTTGGCGGTTGGAGCAGCTGCCCATGGACATGTAGGTTTATTGGTAGGAGGGTTAATGCTTAGTATGACGTTGCTTATGGTGGGTAGCAGCGTTTTGGCAAAGCTTATGTCTAGGTATGAATTTTTAACTGGTGTTGGTGCTGCTATTATCGCCTGGGTAGCGGGAGACATGATCAGCGGCGGCAGCGAAGTAAAAAATTTTTTTCCTCAACACATAAGTTTTGTAATACCTGTTGTGGCAGTGCTTATAGTTTTTATGTCGGCAAAGTTATTAAACATACGAGCAAAAAAAAGTTGAAAGTTTTACTTAAAATAATTATAATGTATTTTGTTGAATTCAAAGGTCTTAATCTGACCAGGCCGCCAACTTTAAATTTTGTTACAGTTGCCAGCAACTTCGGGTTGCTTCGACATATATTCCCAAAGGAATATATGTGTACATCTAGAATATGATAGTAACAAATGATGTGGTGGTAATAATTGAAAGGGGGAAGTTATTATTCTCCGGTTTATGCAAAGGTTATCCGGCAGAGTTAATGACATCAAAGCCCGAGCTAAAAATAAGAAAGCAATACGCCCTGTATGGTTATTATCAGGTTTCGCCATAATGGTTTTGGTGACAGGCATGGTTTTAGGTTTTACCTTTTCAAAAAAAACAGTCTTTATTACCAAGCAAGACGGGCAGCAAATGGAGTTGAGCACCAACAGTAAAAATATTGAAGAACTGTTGGTGGAGTGTGACATTGTTTTAGGCCCGGAGCATGTTGTTATTCCTGATATAACCACGCCCATAGAAGAAGGAATGTTGGTGGAAATTAGAAAACAGCATAACATAAGCTTGATTGCAGACAGCAAAAAGCAGGAATTTGTTTCCACCGCAAGAACGGTTAAAGAGGTTTTGCAAGAACAGCAGATCCGGTTAGACGATGATGATATTGTTAAGCCGGAATTAGAGCAAAAGATTACAAAAGATTCTGAAATAAGGGTTATCAGGGTAGAAACAAGGACGGAAGAAAAAACAGTTCAAATTCCATACAGTACTGAGTCAGTAAAAAAGTATGATCTGCCTGGAGGAATTACAAAGACTGTAACCCGGGGGATTAACGGAGAAGAGCTTCAAAAGTGGACGGTTGTATATCATGATGGCAAAGAAGCCAGCCGGCAGTTGCTGGAAAAGCGCACAGTATTGGAGCCTAAGAATGCTGTTGTCCATGTAGGAATGGGGCAGAGGACAGTATCCAGAGGCGGTGAAACCTTCAGGTACAGACGAGCTTTGGATGTTAAAGCTTCTGCATATACTTATACCGGCAATAACACTGCCAGCGGAGTGCCGCCGTCTTATGGTGTTGTGGCAGTGGATCCTAGGGTGATTCCTCTGGGAACCAGGCTGTATATTGAGGGATACGGTTATGCTACTGCTCTGGACACTGGTGGTGCTATACGCGGCAACCGTATAGATGTATTCCTGGAAACCCTGTCTGCTGCCAGAAGCTGGGGAATCAAAAATGTTAGGATGTATGTGCTGGAATAGTTTTTAGTTAGTTTGTTAAGGTCAAAAAAGAAATTCTGGGAATTCAGAAGAATCCAGAATTTTAAGAAATGGCTCTCTGTCAATTGTTGGGGTAGGCCTCACAAATGGAGAGTAAATAGTACCAGCGGTGGTTGACTATGTGGTCAGCCACCGCTTATATATTAAAGAAACTGTGACTGACATAGAAAAGTTGGTCACAGTTTTTTTTGTGCATCCTTGCACTTAATTAAGCTGCGGGCGCATCATGCCTGGCCGGTCCGTAAACTTAGCGCTAAAAGCAGGATAACAACCTTTCGTAAAATGTCCGTCCTAAAATGTCACCTCCCGTAACATATAGTGCATTTAACCCTGTTATTTTATTAAGTTCACCTTATATGATAAAATATCTTTATTATTTTATCCTTTATTAAATGGGAGAACCTAATGATTGATTTAGTGTCACCAACAGATGTAAAAAAGTTAATGGATAAACATCGCTTTAAAATCCGGAAAAGCCTGGGTCAAAATTTTCTTGTCGATGCCAATATTGTAAACAAAATATTGAACTCAGCTGAATTGAATAATGATGATATAGTAGTTGAAATTGGCCCCGGCTTAGGAGTATTAACTAAGGCAGCAGCGTCTAAAGCAAAGAGAGTTATTGCCCTGGAAATAGACAGAAGGCTTGAGTCTGTATTAAATGAATCTTTGCAAGGCTTGGATAATGTTGAAGTGGTGTATCAGGATGCAATGTGTGTTGATGTGGATAGCATAGTTGAGCAATGTGGCCATAATAGCGGCTCTTATAAAGTAATAGCAAATTTACCCTATTACATTACCACACCTTTAATTATGTACTTTCTGGAGACAAAGTTTAAATTTTCATTTATGCTTATTATGGTGCAGCATGAAGTGGCCCAGAGGATTTCAGCCTTACCCGGAGGTAAGGAATATGGGGCATTGTCGGTAGCTGTACAGTATTACACGGAACCAAAGTACCTGTTTAAGGTTCCGGGTACTGTTTTTATTCCGCGACCAGAAGTAGATTCAGCAGTTATTTGCCTTAAAAAGAGGGATAAGCCGGCTGTGGATGTACCAGATGAAGCTCTTTTTTTTAAAGTAGTAAAGGGAGCTTTTGGACAAAGAAGAAAGAACCTTTTAAATGCTCTGGGAGCAGCTTTCAATCTTCCCAAGAATAAAATGAAAGATTTATTGGAGCGGGCAGGTATAGAGTCCACCCGCAGGGGAGAAACTTTATCACTATTGGAGTTTGCCGCCATATCCAAAGAACTGCATGAATATAATTGCAACTGTTAGATTTATTGTATTTGGAAAATTAACTGTACACAAGGTGGTTGGTAACGATGAGCTTCATGAGTCCCACCAAGGGTAAACTGAATTTTGAGGAAATGATGGCGGATATATATGATTATATAACCGGTTTACCCACATCATCGTATAAAGTAATTATCGGATCTGATTCTCAGGTAAGAAGTGAAATATGTTTTATTACCGCAGTGGTTGTTCATCGGATGGGAAAAGGAGCTCGGTATTATTATAGAAAAAAAATTCAAAGAAAAATAAAAAGTTTGCGCCAAAAAATATTTTATGAAACATCTTTAAGTCTTGAGTTGGGTGGGATGGTGTCAAACTATCTGGCAGAGAGCGGTTTGGATAACTTAGAGGTTGAAATCCATATTGATGTTGGAAAACAGGGAGAAACCAGAGACCTGATAAGAGAGGTAGTGGGAATGGTCACCGGCAGTGGTTTTCAGGCCAGGATCAAGCCGGATGCTTATGCGGCTTCCAGCGTGGCAGACAAGCACACTAAATAGTTGGATATTATTGTCACCCCTAATATCCCCTTGCCATAAGATAAAAAAAAGGAATGGGGGAAGGGAAGATTGTCTACCGTAAAAGAGGGAGATATTGTTACTAGGCGCTCTTATAACTGTGATATTTTTTTTAAAGTTATTAAAATCATTAAAGACAATCCCGGCAAGAATCTTGCACGTCTAAAGGGTTTGGATTTAAGACTTGAAGCCACTGCCCTCATTGAAGATTTGGAAAAAGCGGATAACCTGAAGGTGTCAAGATATCTTCATGCCTGCCAGCTGAAAAACATGGAGAGGATGAAAGTGGTATTCAGCCGTCGTGAGGATGATATGAGACGATCTTTAGTGAGGGCAATTAAGGATTATTCCGATGAGGTTGAAGGGTTTCATCTGCCGGGAACTTTAGTGCATATTGACGGTGATAAAGATTATATGGCGATGTGTATGACCAGCTATAAACAACTGGGCATAGAATGTAACGGATATCACATAGATGAAGAAAAACAGGCTGAAAAAGTAGTGGGCATCTTGGACAAACATCGTCCCGATATGTTGGTGCTAACCGGACATGACGGTTTGCTTAAAGGTGCTAAAAAGAAGGACTATAAAGACATTAACAAGTACCATCACTCAAAGCATTTTGTTAACGCCGTTACCGAGGCAAGAAAGTATGAAAAAAGCAGAGATGATTTAGTTATTTTTGCCGGTGCCTGTCAGTCTCACTACGAGGCTTTGTTGTTCGCCGGGGCAAATTTTGCAAGTTCTCCTAAGAGAGTGTTGATTCATGCCTATGACCCTGTTTTTGTTATGGAAAAGGTTGCGTATACTTCTATTTATGAGCCCATTGCTTTAAGAGATATTATTGCCGGAACTATCACAGGTTTTGACGGAATTGGGGGTCTTGAGATATATAGGACACAATTCGTTTACTATTCAATAAGTATAATATTAGTTTTTATGGGTATTCTATTTAACAGTATGAAATATCTTGTCAGGAGGGCAATATGCAGGGAAGGGTTAAATGGTTCAACGCAGGCAAGGGCTACGGCTTTATTGAATCAGATGACGGAAATGATGTTTTTGTACATTTTTCGGCTATTAGTGGAGAAGGGTTTAAGTCCCTTGATGAAGGTCAGAAGGTTGAGTTTGATGTAGTGACAGGGAAAAACGGTCTTCAGGCTGATAATGTGCAGGTAGTGATTTAAACAGAATAAAGAGCGGGGTGTCTCTAAATGAGATGCCCCGCTCTTTGTATTTATGAGCAAAATAAAGTAATGGGCATTATTAAATAGATTAAGAGTTGTAAATTTGACTAATTGGAAAATTTAGGATTTGCAGGGGTGTGCTATCATTATCGGTAAATGGTAAAGCCATATAATGGCAAATATGTATGGGGGTGACAATATGTTTAAAAAAATATTTTCTGCTGTTGCATTAGCTGCTTTTTTTATTTTGGGTATATATGTAGAAAGTCGGTTTAATATAAGCCCATTTATCAGTGCGGTTTCAGGTACCGGAAGACTGGTATTCAATGATTTTTACAGTTTGATAGCCGCTCGGATACCCAGTTCTGTTAATACCGCTTTCTTGATAATTGCAATGACTGGTTTTGCCGTTTTAATCTCGGTGAGACATTGGGTTAAATTCAAAAGATTATAATAAATGTTATGTGGCTTGGCTAAAAATCTCACTTCTGCCTGCAATCGTTCTTTTTTTTACCTCGAAAAATATACTATATAGAAGGGTTTTTATATGGGGGATTTTCCACATCAGGTGAAGTATTGTGGGATTGGTAAGATGATTTTCTGTTCTTTTCAGCATGTCCGCCGGGGAAAATGAACTTTAATAAAGCCTCTTTAATCTGGGTCTCTACATTTTTGTCTTTGTCGTGACAGGAATAAATTTTTATTACTTTCATTTTGATTGCCTCCTGATTAATTTTATTCCGATACCTTTAATAAAATTACAGGAGGGATATGTTTGCTGGTAGCTGTGTATTGCAGGGTTTCAACGGAAGATCAAGCAGATGCAAAAACAATAGAAAACCAGAGGGAATTTGCAGCCCGATATTGTTCTTTACATAGTTTAAGGGTGTATGAATATTATTTGGATGAAGGCGTTAGCGGCACTATTCCTATGGATAAAAGGCCTGCCGGATCTCGTCTGCTTGAGGATGCCATAAAAGGTGTATTCAGTGCGGTATGTGTTTATCGCTTGGATCGTCTTGCCAGAACAGCACTGGAAATCCTTAGGACCAACCAAAGACTTGAGGAAGCCAATATTGTATTAAAGAGTATGACCGAAAATTTTGATACATCTACTCCCAGCGGCAGGTTTTTTATGACCACTTTAGGGGGTATTGCAGAGATAGAAAGGGATACAATAGCAGAAAGAATGCGTTTGGGTAAGGAAAGAGCTTTGAGAGACGGCAGGTGGCCGGGAGGGAAACCTCCTTTTGGATATACCTTAAGGAATAAAAAAATGATTATTAATTCAGAGGAAGCAGCGGTGGTTAAAAAAATATTTCAACTGCTTAATGACGGAGGGATGACTACAGAGGCTATAGCAGATTACTTAAATTGTATCAGTATAACCTCCCCAGGAGAATCTGGGGGAAAGCGAGTCTTATTAAAAAATCGTTGGCACAGGAGCAGGGTGTGGAGGATTTTGGCTCAGTCTGCTTACAGGGGTGCATTTCTTTATAATATCAAGGGAGGTGCGGTGGAGATACCATGTCCCGCCCTAATTTCTAATGAGGACTGGAAACTTGCCCAGAGCATACTTCAAAAAAATTTCTTGAACTCCAAAAGAAATGCGAAGAGAGAGTACCTGCTTAAGGGTCTAATTAAATGTGACTTGTGCGGTAGAAAATTTTACGGAGATGGATCCGATAAGCAGGGAAGACACAATTATTATCGATGTGGGGGTAATATCTCGTCGAAAAATTCACATTACCGCTGTGGAATAAAATCAGTTCGTGCTGACTACCTGGAAGAATTGATATGGAAAGATATTTTTGAATTCGTATTAGCCGCCCCTCATATTAACCGTGGAGCTTTTATTTGCTCAGAATCAGTTGTGTCCGAAATGAAAAAGATAAAACTGGCCATCAAATCAAAAAAGACACAAAAAAAAAGAGCTATCAACCTTTGCAGACGTCAAATAATAAGTGAGGGTGAACTTAAGGAAGAATTGGGACTTATTTTCCGGGAGCTAGAATCCTTAACAAAGCGGATGGTGATTTTAGAGCAGCAAACCGGTATTTATGAGTCAAGGGATTATATGCATCATGTGCACTACAGACTAACAAGTGCAGGTGCTGCGGAGAAAAGGGACCTTATTAAGGGATTGGTTGAAGGTATTACAGTTGGTTCCGATCCTTCAGGAGTTCCCGTGATAACCATTAGGTATTATTATGAAAAAACGGATTGTGTCCCGGCTATTGAAACTCGGGGAAAATACAGACTAGGCCTTCCCAAAGCGATTTATTAACTTAAGAACCCTTCCTTAGCGTATTGAATAAGATGGAAAGAGGCGCTATGGGAGGTTTTTTTTATGAAAAAGTGCAGAAAAAAATTGGAAGAAAAAAAGCAGGGAATATTAAGGAAAAAAAATGTTGTGGGCGTTGGAGTGGGTTTTAAAAAAGTTGGTTCCATGAGAACAAGGCAACCTTCGATAATTGTTTTCGTTGAAAAGAAAGAAAGAATTGAGGACCTTGCCCTAAGCCAGCTAATCCCAAATAAAATTGATAATGTTTATGTAGATGTAGTTGAAATTGGCAAGGTTAAACTATTGGATCAAAGAAAGGAAAAAAAGCGTCCTGCTCAGCCGGGTATGAGCTTAGGCCATTATAAGATATCTGCGGGAACTTTTGGCGCCGTGGTCAAGGACAAATTAACTGGAGAGCCTCTGATATTAAGTAATAACCACATATTGGCAAACTCAACTGACGGTCATGACGGGAGAGCTTCTGTTGGTGATGCAATACTACAACCTGCTCCCTATGACGGGGGGGCGGATGAAGAAAAAATAGCCGAGCTTTTAAGGTATATACCGGTGATTCGTTCAGAAAAAAAATCGGATTGTCCGGTGGCTTTACGAATAGCTCAAATGGGGAATATGGTGATTCATTTTTTTAGACCCTCCTATGATTTATGTTTCATGAAACAAAGCAGCGGAAACAACATTGTTGATGCTGCCGTTGCCAGGCCTATATCAATGGATTATATCCATAATGATATTTTGGATATAGGTGCGCCAAAGGGTATAAACGTGGCTGAGGCAGGCATGCCCATAATGAAAAGCGGTCGCAGTACCGGTCTTAGTAAGGGAATGGTAAGTGCTGTAGATGTTACTCTCCAGGTGTCACTAAATGAAACAGAGTCGGCTATTTTTTCCAACCAAGTAGTTGCTGAAATGAAATCGATGGGGGGGGACAGTGGTTCTCTGGTTATGGACCAAAATAAAAAAGCGGTGGGATTGCTTTTTGCAGGATCGGATAAGTATACAATTTTTAATCAGATAGACAAAGTGTTTGAACTGTTGAGTGTAACTTTATAGTTTTGTTGGGAAAATAAAGAATATACTGCAATGTAACTGGTAAAATATGCTTTTAAATAAAATAGTTGGTTATTGTCATAATATGAATTAAACCAGATAGGCCGTGTTAAGCCAATAAAAGCGCGCTTATATCTGGTTTAATTGTTTGATTAATCCAATGAGCTAAATGGGTGGATATTCCATTTATGTGTAATATTCAGTATTAATCTATTAATTAAAGGATTAATAGGCAAGTTTATCAAATGGCAGCATTAAGGGGAAAAATTGGTTGTTGTTACATTCTTTTGATATTTGTTACATTTGATGCAGACTTATTCCTTTATGTACAAGCCTTGCCAGCAAGTGAAGGAATAAGTGTTTTAGAAATGCCTAATCCCATAAAATATACTGGGTACGGAGGAACCAATCTTAGGGGTGAATCCTGCAATAAAAAGGTAGGTTTTTATCTTTTTACCGAACCCGACAGCTAACTCCGGAGGCATAAAAAGAAAGGAGCATTCGATGAACAGTAAAAATTTTAGGTTTCTATTTGCCGGTTTCCTTGTAGTATTATTAACCCTTGGGTTTGCTGTGGTATCATTAGCAGCTGTTTGTCCTACTCAAAGTACCGGTAGTCCCGGATTGTACGGTGCTTATCAGGATTTTGGGAAAAACAGCAAGCTTAGTTTGTTAGACCAGATTAAGACAGCGGAAGTTCCTTGGAACAAACAGGATGTTAATGGTAATTATGCAGTTGACAGCCAACCCGAACAACAGTTGGTAAAAGGTGTTGAGAGCAGCCTTTGGTCTTTAGATGAGCAGCAGATGTTAGGTTTAATCAATAAAGAAAGGGCATCTGCTGGCAAGGCTGAGTTAAAAATGAATCCTGATTTAGTAAAAGTGGCAAGGCTTAAAGCTCAGGATATGGTAAACAATAAGTATTTTGGTCATCACTCTCCCAACTATGGCAGTCCCTTCGATATGTTAAAAAGTTTTGGTGTGAGTTATAGGTATGCCGGTGAAAATCTGGCTATGGCACCCACCGTCACCACTGCTCATAAAGCATTAATGAATTCGCCGGGGCATCGTGCCAACATACTGAATGATAATTATGATCAGGTTGGCATCGGCATGGTGATGTCTGGTAGTAGTAAATATTTTGTGCAAATCTTTACTGGGGGGCAGGGGAGCTCCGGTAGCAATTCCGTAAACTATCCTACTCCTTCAACCATTGCTTCTGATGCTTCGACAATGATGAGGTTGATTAATCAAGAAAGAGTTAGGCTGGGTCAACCTGAGCTGGTTCGGGATAACCTGCTCACAGAAGTAGCAAACTTAAAAGCAAAAGACTTTGTTTTAAACAATTATTATTCACATACCTCACCTCAGTATGGTTCGGTTCAAAATATGTTGAAAATGTTTGATGTCAAATATAATAGTTATGCTGAAAGTCTAGCTTTATCAACAAATGCTGATAGGGCATACAACGCTTTGATGAAATCTCAAGCCAATAAAACCAATATGCTAAGTTCAAAGCTGGGGAAAGTGGGCATAGGAGTAGTTCAGTCCGGGAATAACAGATATTATGTTCTTCTGTTTACTGACAATGGGGCAGACAGTCAGCCAATACCCCCCGGACAAAACAATCCTCCTGTGACTCCGCCGGTTAATCCGGATCCTCCCCAACCCCCAGTTGGTGGTGAGGATACTGAGCAATCTGATGTTTCAGGCCTTACCTCAGACGAACAAAGGATGTTGGATCTGATTAATACCGAGAGGGCAAAAAAAGGATTGTCACCGCTGAAAGCCAATCTACAGCTGACCCAGGTGGCTAGAACCAAAGCTAACGATATGATTGTAAAAAAATACTTTAGCCACAACTCTCCTACTTATGGAAGCCCTTTTGATATGATGAAGAAATTCGGTGTCAGCTATAGAACAGCGGGAGAGAATCTTGCCGGTGCTTCTAATGTTGATACCGCCCATACAAACTTAATGAATTCACCGGGTCACAGGGCCAACATACTTAATCCAAATTTTAAGGAGATCGGCATAGGAGTGTTAAGCGGTAGCCAGTATGGAAAAATATTTGTGCAAATGTTTATAGGATAAAATTAAAAATATTGAAATGTATTTAAGAGGTGATTCGAGTACTTGGAATCACCTCTTTCTTTTTTGTGGGTAATATACCAATAATTTTAACAAGTATTGTGGGTATTTTTATTAATTTCTATAAATAAGTATTAACGCAGTGGGTTAAAAGTTTTATAAATCCGCTTTGTTGTACTTATCACATTTTTTTAAGCTTTTCATATATATAAATAGAGCGGATATATATTGAACAACCTTTGAAAGGAGGATGAATTAATGGTTGCAACCGTTGCCCCGGGTACAGAAAGGCTTCGGGTTAATCAGTCAGTAAGTGAAAATTCAGCCCAAACAGTGGTGCGGGGCACAATCACAGTGCCGGATCCGAAGCCGGATGTGGAACAAGTCCTGTCTACCGAAAAGAAAGTAAAGGTAAGAAATGTAAGAATTGTACCGGATAAAGTTATTGTTGAAGGCACTTTGAATATGCAGATAATATATGTTGCGTTTAAACCAAAACAATCGGTTCATTCCATGCACGGATCAATTGATTTTACTACCTTTGTTGATCTTCCTGATGCACTTCCGGGAATGACAGTGGATACAGACATTAAAGTGGAGGACATCTCTTTCAATCCTGACCCTGATTGTGCCAGGGATTTAAAAGTGGCCGCGGTCTTGGAGGTGTTTGCCAGAGTCAGTGACATTATGGATATCGATGTAATTACCGTTTGCCCAGAGGGTTGTGATTGTGAGACAGAAGAAATTACTGTGGATGAACTGGTAAGCAGCGGAAGACGCCAGGTTTTGATTCAAGAAGAGTTTGATGTTCCCCGGGAAAAACCGCCCGCTGAAAAAATTCTGGATGTAGACGTTAAGGTAGATGTGATTGATACTAAAGTCCTTCGGAACAAAGTGATTTTTGACGGTAAAGCCACAATAACTGTAATGTATGTGGGAATGTTACCTGATCAACCGGTACATAGCCTCCATCGAACCTTTAAATTCAGTGACTTTGTTGATGTGCCGGGCGCAATGTCAGGTATGGATGTGCGATTTGATATAAAGGTGGAAGATGTTGATGTTGAAATTGTTCCCAATAAATGTGAGCGACTGAGAGGAGACATAGTTCTTAAGCTCACCGCCAATGTGGTGGAACCCCGTACAGTAGATGTTATCACTGATGTAAGCGGCTGTACCATAAGTCCAGAGTTTACTTTGCTTAAGGTTGCCTCCTTGGTGGGAGAGGAATCAACTCAAGTGGTTATAAAAGATACTTTTGAAACCCCTGATCCTAAACCTGACGTGGAGAAAGTATTGGAAATTGTAGCAGAAAACATAACTATTAACGATACTAAGCTTATTCAGGATAAGGCAATTGTAAGTGGTGAGGTCAGAGTGCGGGTTGTATATGTGGCTGCCGAAGAAAAACAATCGGTTCATGCTTTGCACAGAGATATTCCCTTCCGGGCTTTTACTGAAGTAATGGGGGCTATGGAAGATAATAATCTCGAAATAAAGGCAAACGTTGAGTACCTAACCGCTAACACCAAAGGCTGTGAAATTACTATTGAAGCAGTTTTAATGGTAACAGCGAAAGTCACCAGGCCCTTAAGTAGAGACGTTTTGACTTCAGTGGATACCACTCCCGAACCCACAGTTCCGCCCACAGGAACACCCTGCCCTCCGGGAGAAACTTTTGAATATATTATGAAGAGCGGGGACACTTTGTACAGCGTTGGCAGAACCTATGGGGTTCCCCTTAATCAAATGATAGCAGCCAATCGCCAGTTGCCGAATGTAAATAATATTCCGGTGGGGACAGTTATAAATGTGCCTTGTGTCGCAAAGGGTTAAAAATATTAAGGAGGTTCAAGTATGCCTAACGAATTTGATTTTATAGAGCCGGAAATGGTAAGGTGTGTCAAAATAAAAGTTCCTGTGGTTATAGCAGAAACTAATGATGCCCAAATAGTGGTTGACAGCACCTTCTGCTTACCGGAGTTAGCCAAAAAAATTGATCATATTGATGTCAGTGTTCAGGACTTGGAGGCAGACCCTGTTTTTGTGCATCATAGTGAGTCCACCTGGAATATCAGTATGTCAGAAAAATGGCCACACTATAAAAACTGGGATGTACCGGCAGGAAAAGCTTTTCTGAAAAAAGTCATTGTGCATGGCGTATTGCACAAGCAAATCTTTTTTGTAAATAAGGACGATCAGGTTAAACATGTAAGCGAGGATATTCCATTTACCAGTACCATTGACTTCCCTGAGCCTGAGCCGGTAGTGGATGTCGACGATGTTGAAATCCAATTCCGGGGCAAAAGAGCTGATATATCATGGGATTTGGTTAGGGCTAGTCGTTTGCGGCAGACAGGTATAATTATCATCAGGCTAAAGGCTGTTGAACAGCGTCAGATTTGGGTTCAGGTTTGTCCTGCACCAGATAAGAAATGTAAAAAGCATGTCAATGTGCTAAGAGATCCCGGGTTTGAGCAATGGATGGGCAATGTGCCTATGCTCTGGGGTGCTACCAATGTATTTCGTACCGACGGCAGAAACGGACATGGTGCCGGTTTGGGCAAAGATCCAAAAGAGCCGGCTGCAGTTTTTCAAACCACTAACAAAGTGGTTCCCGATCTTAGATATCAACTTTGTTTCTGGGCTAAAAAAATTCAGGAGCATCATCATCATAAGTGTGATTTTACGGTTGAAGCACAGGTCAGTTTCTTTAATTCCGAAGGCGATATCATTGATACCCAGAGTCAGTCCTGGTCAGATCAGCAAATACCCACGAACTTTAAACAGTTCTGCTTTAATACCGGCAGGGTTCCTGAGGATACAGCCTATGCTTTGGTACGCATAGCAATGCATGTTCCAAGTAACGAGTATGACAGCGCCAATAAGTGTCAGGTTATTATCGATGACGTAACCTTAAAATGCATAGGATAATGTTTTCGGCAAGTAAAAAAGCTGTTTCCCGTGAAACAGCTTTTTTCTGTATATAAACATTCGGTTTCGGTCTCCCAAGGGAGTGGATTTGTCCTTGCAGCGGCTGAAAACGTGTCACCATTGTGGTGCCATTGCATATTATTAATTGAATAGGTTAGGGGGGCTTGTTTTGTCAGAAAACCGTAAAGAACTGAATGGAATAGAAAATATTTTTACAAAATATCTTGATGATGCAATGAATATGGAGCAGGATAATATGCTTATATTTCTCAGCCTTGTAAACTTAATGAGTATTATCAATATTATTGAACAAAGGGTTGGTGAGACAAGGGGGGCCAGGAAAGAGGAAATCCCTGAGGTAGCAGGCAAGGCTCTGGGCTTTGATGCAGAATCAATATTAAGTATGCTGGGGGGAAAGGATGTTGCTGCTCCGGACCCCGATCAACTGAGAGAATTAATATCCGGTTTAATGGATTTTAATAATGGGATAGCAGAAAAAAATAAGCCCACTTGAAATTCTTCTAGTTAAGCTTCCATTCAGTAATCCGTACATTAATGTGTCGTCTTGGATGCTTTATGGTAGTCAGGAAAATATGTTGCTTAAGGGGTAATGAAATGTTCAAAATTGATGTCAATACCGATAGCGTTGCGCATCGACTTATGGATTTTTTAAAAGAAGAAAAGGTTGATCAATATGACTTAATGCTGGTACTAAGTTTGTTGAGTTTGAACAACCTCAACAAATTAATGGCAGATAAAAAATCTGTAGAATCAGCTTCATATGCCGGAACAAAAGAAAATTCGTCTCCGGTGGAGCTAATGGTTAAAATGCTGGGCAGGCAGAGTAAGTCAGAAAATCAAAATGATTTTGACCCATCTATTTTATTGTCTTTGTTGGGAAATAAGGGGCAAAAACCTGAGAGCGCTCTGCTGATGTCATTGCTGTGCAGGTTAATGAAGCCTCCGTCAAGTGGTAGTTCATGCTTCCCTGGAGATAAAAGAAAATGGAGTACAGAAAAGGAAATAAAAACGGACAATCCAGAACTTCTTTTAAACTGGGATCAAAGATTGGGATAGGTAGCTATTTTTATGTTG
Source organism: uncultured Peptococcaceae bacterium (assembly GCA_964530215.1). Lineage (GTDB taxonomy): Bacteria > Bacillota > Desulfotomaculia > Desulfotomaculales > Desulfocucumaceae > JAAXTT01. The sequence continues at coordinate 21,414 of CAZHAJ010000011.1, forward strand.
AGGTGAATATCCTTAGGCTAAACCGTGAAAAATACCCCTGTAGCAAGGGGTATTTTAATGTAAAAAATCAATTAATTTGGATTCGGGGTTATTTAGGAAGGAGTGTATATATGGAAGTCAGATTGTTCTCTCTCGTGTTAGCAGCCTTGTCCGGAACCATTATGGCTCTCCAGGGAACCTTGAATACGGGGATGAGCAGAACCCTAGGGTTGTTAGAGGCTACATTTATAGTACATTTGGTGGGGTTGATACTTGTTTCTGTCCTTTTATTTTTATTAAATATGGGCAATTTAGATGTTGCTCTTTTTACCCAAGTGCCCTGGTACAATTATTTGGGAGGTATATTGGGGGTTATCATTGTTTACTTAGTAATGAAAAGTATTTCTCAGGTAGGTGTGGCGGCAGCCACCACCGCTATTATTCTGGGACAAGTTTTTACTGCCGGGTTTATTAATCACTTTGGTTTCTTTGGTATCGACAAGGTCCCTTTCAACTGGTGTAAGGTGGGGGGTACATTGCTGATGGCAGGAGGCGCTTGGCTATTGCTGCGCAGATAATTCTAGGGGAAGGTTAGTATCTGACCCGGGACTAACCGATCCGGATTATCCAGCCCATTAAGTGAAATTAAGGTTTCCATGCTGACGCCATAGATCTGACTAATCTTCCAGAGAGTATCCCCCGGTTGTACGGTATGCTGTCTTGTTTCTCCTGGTTCGGTGTTTGTTTTTAGGGTGTTTTCATATATTATAACCGTAGTTCCGATGCTGATTTTGGGAAAGAGCTCTTCAACGTCTTTGTTGTACATTCTTATACATCCGTTGGAAATGAACTTGCCAATGGAAGAATAATTATTATTGCCGTGAATACCATAATTGCCGTCCGGTATGTTTAGTCCCATCCAGTGGGTTCCCAGTGCGCCCCCGGGATTAACAATTTTATTTACCACTTGAAATTTACCCAAAGGTGTGGGAGTTGAATGTTTACCTACTGCGACGGGATAAGTTTTTATGATTTTACCGTTTGCATAATGGAAAAGCTTACGATTTGATCTTGCTACCTCAAGACGAGTTCCCCGCTCGGCAGGATGTTGCGGGTTTGGCATAATATCACTCCTGTCTAACGATATAGTAATATAGTATTATGGTCTGTCAGTTATTATGAATGAATTGGCTTTACTTGGGAAATTCATTATAAATATATATTATTGAAGATAAAAAAGAGATATAATTAAACATTAGGGTGGATTGAAATTTATAAATAGGAGTATTTTTTATTGTGAGAGTCAAGGCAAGGGCAAAAATAAATCTCTTTTTAGATGTGAAAGGGCTTAGAGGGGACGGATATCACGAAATCATTACCGTTATGCAGCCATTGGAGCTTTCCGATGTTTTAGAGATATCACCTTTGGAAAGGGATGTTGAGGTCATATGTGAGGACCCCGAAGTGCCTTCTGGTCAGGAGAACATCGTTTACAGTGCCGGAATCAAAATGAAAAATAAATATAACTGTCATTTCGGAGCCAGGATTCATGTAAAAAAGAAGATACCGGTGGCTGCCGGTTTGGCAGGGGGTTCTACCGATGCTGCAGCAGCCATAAGTGCATTGAATCGATTCTGGCAAATAAATGCTGATCTAAAGGAACTATGCCAAGTAGCGGAAATGGTGGGTTCCGATGTTCCCTTCTGTTTACTGGGGAGAACCGCTTTAGCCCAAGGCAGGGGGGAAATTCTGACTCCATTGTCGCCTTTGCAGGGCTATGGGGTAGTTCTGGTTAAGCCCCCCTTCGGAGTATCCACCTCAAGAGTATATAGCCTATATGACAGCTTGTCATCTAAGGCTGAGCCTGAAATTGGTCCACTCCTTCAAGCTGTGGAAAAAAAAGATATTCAAGCATTATCTGTAAATATGTATAATGCTTTGGAGAGGGTTACAATAAAGCTTCATCCTGAAATTCGGGAAATCAAAGAAGCTCTGAAGGCAGTGGGTGCGTCGGGTGCTTTGATGAGCGGCAGTGGTCCCACTGTTTTTGGTCTTTTCTCAGATCTTGAAAATGCTTTGGCAGCTTCAACAAAACTTACCCTTCCGGGATGTCGGATAATAGCGACAGAAACAATATAAAGCCATAAGGCCGATTGGTTGGCTTGCGGTGTTGTTTGTAAGATATTACAATGAAAAGTAATAAATTGTGGGAGGAAATATGATGGATGAAGCCAGGCTGGTCCCAATAAGACTGGACAACTATAAGCCCTTAAGGGAGTTGGTCTTCGAATCACTAAGGGAAGCTATTATACATGGCCGTTTAAAACCGGGTGAGCGGCTTATGGAGATGCAGATGGCCGAAGAGATGGGAGTAAGCAGGACTCCGGTAAGAGAAGCTATCCGCAAATTGGAGCTGGAAGGTTTTGTAGTGATGATTCCCCGTAAAGGAGCTTATGTGTCCGGTATATCAGTAAAGGATATAGTGGATGTATTTGAGGTGCGGGCAGCTCTGGAGGGATTAGCCGCTGGTTTAGCTGCTGAAAGAATTACCGATGAAGAGATGGAAAAACTGGAAAGAATATTGGTAAGAATTACAGAGGTTAGCGATAAAGATGATTTAGAAGTTATTGTTGACATTGACACCGAATTTCATGACTTAATCTATAAAGCGTGCCGAAATGAGAGGCTGGTACAGATTATAACTCACCTTAAAGAACAAATTCAACGTTTTAGAACAACTTCTCTTGCGCAGCCGGGGCGATTAAGAGATGCTCTTAGTGAACACCGCCTTATTGTAGAGGCCATCAGTGATAGAAATGTTGAAATGGCTCAAGTGCTGGCAAGGGAGCACATAGACAGTGCAGAGCAAAGTTTGCTCAATGCTATGCGGGAGGCAAAATAAATGGTAAATGCATTGGTTTTGGCCGGTAGCAGGAATGATGGGCCGCTTAGTCAATGCAGTCAGGTGCCCTATGAAGCAATGATACCCATAGGTAATAAGCCCATGATAGAGTATGTTGTCCATGCCTTGACTGGATCCCGGCATATACATCATATTGCAGTGGTAGGTCCTGTTGAAATCACGAAAATTATTGGGAATGATGATGTAAAGGTTATATCAGCCAGTGACAGCCTAATAGATAACTTAAGAGCCGGAGTGTCCATGCTCCCAAAATCAGAAAAAATATTGCTTGCTACCTGTGATATCCCTCTGCTCACCCCCCAAGCCATAGAGGATTTTTTAGTAAAATGCGGGGATCAGAGTGAGGATGTTTATTATCCTGTTATTCCTAAAGAAGTGATGGAGAAAAGTAATATTAAAACAAAAAGAACCTATGTTACTTTCAAAGAGGGGCAGTTTACCGGTGGGAATCTATTTTTGGTAAATCCCGCTGTGGTGGAACGTAGCCTTGAAAAAGGGCGGCAAGTGGTAGCTGCCAGGAAAAGTCCGGTTAGATTAAGCAAAATGATGGGAATACCCTTTCTTGTAAAATTTATGCTGCACAGGATATCCTTGATTGAGGCTGAAAAAAAAGTCTCAAAAATACTGGATATCCGTGGCAAGGTAGTGGTAACAAAGTACCCTGAACTGGGTGTGGATGTGGATAAGCCCAGTGATTTGGAAATGGTATGCAAACTACTGGGCTAAAGGTTAAAGGCCAGCTTGTTTCAAAGGGAAGAAAAGATTGTCCGGTTCTTCCCTTTTTCCGTTTAACACTTAAAAACGGCTGTTCCTCTCCTGTCCGTTGCTTTTTTTAAGGCAAACAAAGTAAGCTTATTTTAGATGTGATGTAAATCATATTTTTCTGTCGGCATATATAATATATTTAATATAATTGAGCTTTTATGCGGGGTGTCAAAATTGAAGGGTACCGATAATTTCAATCAAGACTCCGATAATCGTTTTTATGCGGTAACTGAGTCTGCCACAGATGCTATCATAACCATAAATTCCGAAGGTATTGTGGTTATGTGGAACAAAGCAGCTGAAGAAATGTTTGGTTATTTGCGGGAAGAAGCTGTGGGCAAGAATCTGGAGATGATTGTACCCAGTAAGTTCTGGAAACTGCATTCCCAAGGGGTAAAAAGAGTTGTCGATACCGGTAAAACAAAAATAATAGGAAAAACTATTGAAGTCATCGGAAAGCGAAAAAACGGTGAGGAATTTTTTGTTGAACTATCCCTGTCATCTTGGCAGGGGAATAAGGAGCTTTATTTTACGGGGATTATTAGAGATATAACTGAAAAAAAGCTGATTGAAGATGCCATTAAACAAACAACAGTGCAGTTAGAACATAGTGTAAAACAGCAAAATCTTGAACTTATTGAAGCAAATAAAAAACTGAGTATAGAGCTCCAAATGAGGAGAAAAGCTGAGGATGAGCTGGAAAACAGTTTAAAGGAATTAAAAGCCACACAGCAGCAGCTATTCGATATTATTGACTTCCTTCCTGATGCAACATTTGTTGTAGACAAAAATAGAAAAGTTATTGCCTGGAATAAGGCT
>CAZHAJ010000012.1:0-25637 GCA_964530215.1 uncultured Peptococcaceae bacterium
ATAGCTTATAGCTTATAGCTTATAGCTTATAGCTTATAGCTTATAGCTTATAGCTGATAGCTTATAGCTTATAGCTTATAGCTTATAGCTGATAGCTACTATAAGTAATGCCTACTTTTATAAGCTTAAGCTAGAAGTTAAAGCCTCCCAAGCAGGCAGGGAGTTTTCTATGATTTTTTTATCTATACAGTAGGTGAGTCGAAAATATCCGGGTTGTCCGAATCCTGCTCCTGGTACTATTAATATGTTATGTTTTTGTGCCATCTTAACAAATTCTATATCATCGGGTATTGGAGATTTAGGGAATAAGTAAAAGGCACCATGAGGTTTAACCAAATCGAAACCCAGTTTGACGAGGTGATTATATAGAAGATCCCTTTTTTCTCTGTATAGGTCAAGGTCAACTGATTCATTTTGCAATTTGCTAACTAAGCGTTGCATTAGAGCCGGTGCATTTACAAAGCCTAAAGTGCGATTGCTGAAAATCAACCCTTCAATCAGCAGATCGAGAGGTTGTATACTTGGATTAATTGCAATATAGCCAATCCGTTCTCCGGGAAGGGCCAGATCTTTACTATGAGAGGTTACAACAATACTGTTTTGGTAAGAAAGAAAAACACTGGGGACTTTCTCTAGATCATATACTAATTTGGAATAAGGTTCATCAGAGATTAGATAAATGTCTTTATCCAGTTCCTTTGATTTAGTGTTAAGGATACTTCCCAAAGTGTCCAATATCTCCTTGGGATAAACTACGCCGGTTGGATTGTTGGGTGAATTAATAATGATTGCCTTAGTCCTAGAGTTTATAGCTTGGGCTAACGCGTCAAAATCAGGCATAAAGTCTGGCATAGTCGGTATGGTGACCGCTTTTCCTCTATGATTGTCTATATAAAAATTATATTCGACAAAATAAGGCTTCAGCAAGATTACTTCGTCACCCTCATCCAAAAGGGTTTTTAACACTACGTTTAACCCGCCGCCTGCCCCCACCGTCATAACAATATGATTTGAATTAAAGGGCAAAGCGGTATCTGCCGCTAAGGTTTGTGCGACAGCAGCTCTTGTTTCCTGATACCCGGCATTGCTCATATATCTATGCATTCCAGTAACCGGGTTTTGGGCCAGATTTATTAATTCTTCTCGAAACTTTTTGGGAGGCTCGATATCCGGATTTCCTAGGGTGAAATCATAAACGTTATCCGCTCCGTGTATTGCTCTAAGACGTTCACCTTCTTCAAACATCTTTCTTATCCAAGAAGATGAAGATAAAAATCCTTCGACTTTTTTACTTATAGCCATAAAATTAACACCCCTTATTTTTGCTCTCAATAATATATCATTTATAAAGGAAATCGAAAACCCTTTTGATACCAAACTATTTTCATAACTATGTTAGAATATGATTAACGCTAATTTTTAGAATGGAGTGCAACTATAACTATGACAGAAAAAAACAAGTTAACTACCGTACTTTTTGATTTAGACGGCACAATTACAGACTCATTACCTCTGATTAGGGAAACATTTAAAACAGTTTTTGGGGAAATGCAGATACCTTGGGGGCAAGATGAGGTTATGAAGTGGGTTGGCAGGACACTTAAGGATATTGCAGTTAACTTTGCCGGTGCTGATGGCGCTCAGCACTTTATAGAGCGATATCAAAATCATTACCACAGGAAACATGATCAATTAATTTCACTTTTTCCGGGAACTCTGGACATGCTAAGTCAGTTAAAGGAATCCGGATATAAAACAGGTATAGTTACTTCTAAGGGACGGCCGGGAACGATAAAAGCATTGAAGTTTACCGGTGTAGACAGTTTTATGGATGTGGTTATTACCGCCCAGGATGTTGATAGGCACAAACCCTTGCCCGATCCCATTTTTAAAGCGATGGAAAGTTTAGGTGTAAATGCGGGAAATGTAATTTATATTGGTGACACCGGTTTTGATCTAAAAGCTGGAAAAGCTGCAGGGGTTAAAACTCTTGGAGTATCATGGGGTGTAAGTTCTGAAAAAGAACTTTTAGAGTATGAACCAGTGGGTGTTATAAAGAGCTGGGAACAATTGGGAGGCTACTTATCTTAAGCTGTAAAGCATTTACTTAATTTTTTATAGCGATGAATTAGATTTTTAAAAATGAAAATAATAAAAGGAACTTGATATAAAAGAGGGGATGCCAGATGAAATACGAAAGGGCACAGTATATTTTTCAATCAGAAGACAGGTACACAGTACTTCATGACAATGAACCTGTATGGATCGAAAGCTTGGACAAAAAAAAGGAAACAGCAGTTGTTTCAAAGGAAAGAACAAGCTACGCAGTTCCTGTTGAAGTGCTAAAAGAAGCTTAGTTAACAAATATTTTTTATGGACAAACATTTATAGAAGGAAAATAAATACATCAGAGAGAACAGTTTTATAGGATTAAATTAAGGGAGTTTAAAAAATGAGATTGATTAATGTTGCTGAAACTGTTCTCTTTTCTATATTGGACAAAACAATAGAAGAATACGATGCATGTGGCTGTGAAAGATGCAGGTTAGATATTGCTGCCATTGCCTTAAATAATCTGCCGCCTTCTTATGTAGTTTCCACAGAAGGCGAGGTTGTAAAGTCCATTGCTCCCCAGCTTAAGGCTGATGTCCGAAGGCAGTTAGACCTAGCATTGAAAAAGGTTTCGGGTCAACCTCATCACCAGCGGAGGAATTAATCTAAACGACAGGATATTTTGTGGCGTCTATATGACACAAACACTATAATTTGTTCCTTATATAGATTGTTACGTTGCTATCCAGACACACAAATTATTTACGTGTCTGGATAATTTATTTCATTAACCGGATATTGAGGTGTGAAAATGTCTAGTTTTAATGTAGCTTTAGCCCAAATGGAAATTATCCCTGGCCGGCCAGATCTTAATATAGACATCATGCTGAATATGATCTCAGAAGCTAAACAGGCAGGGGCAGAGATGATTGTTTTCCCGGAGATGGCGTTATCGGGATACTTGTTGGGAAATACTTGGGAACAAAGTTCTTTTCTAAGGGACTGTGAAGCATATGGTAGGCAGATTGTGAAGGCTTCCGGCGGTATTTATGTGATTTTTGGCAATGTGTCAGTAGATTGGGGTGAAACAGGAGATGACGGCAGGGTTCGCAAGTACAATGCCCTTTTTATAGCCAGGGACGGGAAATTATATACAGAAGAAAACTCTTTACATCCTTTTATCATAAAAATGTTTGATAGTTCCAATCATTTTTATAGCTTGAAACAATTACTAGGAGAGCAAGGGAAAAGAACTGAAGGGATGCAATCTGTTGTATTAAATATAGCTGGTCGTAATTTGAGAGTAGGAATCATCTTGGGTGATGATTTTTTGAATTACAAAGGTAAATTAGATTTATTGATAAAAACAACCAGTTCCCCATTTATTCTGGGAGAAACTCAAAAGAGTACTGATTTAACTGAACTGGCGTGCACTCATAAGGTACCCCTGATATATGTCAATAATGTGGGAGTGCAGAATAATGGCAAGACGGTTTATGCCTTTGAGGGCGGTAGCGCTGTTTACAGTAACAAGGGTGCAATTCTGGGAGATTGCTCTGTTTATAATCATTGTCTAAAGATTTTTTCACTGAATCTCAACTCTCAAGAGTATGCTTATCCTTCAACAAGTCCGGCATTTGAGCAAGATATCTCAGAAATATACAATACAGTTATTTATGGGATCAAGGGATTTTTAAGGTCTATTGAGATGAAAAGGGTAGTTATTGGTATATCTGGAGGCATTGACTCGGCATTAAGTGCTGTACTTTATAGTTTGGCAATAGGCCCTGATAATGTGCTGTTGGTTAATATGCCCAGTATATATAATTCGGCTGTAACCCAAGGTTTTGCAGAAAGATTAGCCGGCAACCTGGGTTGTCCTTATATGGTGGTTCCTATTCAGGACTCTGTCAATTATACCATTAATCAGATTAATAAAGCTTATGTTACCAGGTTGAGAGATGAAAGCCGGTTTAATTTAGAGGTAACATCTTTTATGCAGGAAAATATGCAGGCAAGGGACCGCTCAGCCCGTGTATTAGCCGGGTTGGCAGCGGCATTTGGTGGCGGGTTCACTTGTAATGCCAATAAAAGTGAGCTAACTGTGGGTTATTCTACCTTTTACGGAGATCAGGCCGGCTGTTTTGCCGCACTGGCAGATTTATGGAAGTATCAGGTCTATGACCTGGCAAGATACATCAATGAACATGTTTTTAAGAAGGATATAATTCCGGAGGGTATTTTTGAACTTGTACCCAGTGCCGAACTTTCACCTGAACAAGCGGTGGAGAAAGGTAAGGGTGATCCTATTATTTATCCTTATCATGACTATCTTTTCCGAGCTTTTGTGGAGCGCGGGGATAGAGTGACACCGGAAGAAATACTGGAGTGGTATCACCAAGGATGTCTTGAAGAAAATATTGGTTGTGAAATCGGCTTGGTAAGTAAAGTTTTTAAAAACCCCCAGGAGTTTATTAATGATTTGGAGCGTTGGTGGCAGGCATATACAGGGGTTTCAGTAGCAAAAAGAATACAATCTCCACCTGTGCTTGCCGTCAGCAGAAGACCCTTTGGCTTAGATCACATGGAAGCTCAAAACAGACCATATTTCAGTTTAAGGTACAAGAAGCTGAAACATCGGATATTAATAAAATAATCTGTTTGCAAAGACAATAAATAAGTTAAATAAATCTTAAATATTATCGTGTATGCAGTATAATGTATTTATAGGGTAGAGGATTTTTTTGGAGGGGGTAGCGGGTGTACAAAAAAATATTTGAACCTTTTACAATAGCCGGTATTAATCTTTCCAATCGTATTGTTGCACTGCCTTTTTATACTGCATACGGAAGTCTAGGCGGCCACGTTACCAGAGCTGTGCTTCAGCATTATGAAGAACTGGCTGCCGGCGGACCCTCCATGGTGGTTACCGAGAACTTTGTGGTTAATAAAGAACAATCGCACTTTGGGCATTTGCTTAGAGCGGATAGTGATTTATTCTTACTGGGACTTAAAGACTTGGCAGAAAGTATTAAAAAACATGGGGCGGTAGCTTGCTGTCAGATAAATCATGCAGGAAGATTTGCCCAAGTGAATCATCCTGTATCTTCTTCAACTGTTCCGCTAATTAGCGGAGGGACAGTGCCTCATGCACTGACTGTTGAAGAGATACAAAAAGTTTATCAAGATTACGCCAAAGCAGCTTGTAGGGTCAAGGAAGCCGGGTTTGATATGGTGGAAATACATGGGGCAACAGGTTATCTCCCGGATCAATTTTTATCACCCCGTACCAATAAACGTAAAGACCAATACGGCGGGAATTTGGAAAACAGAATGAGATTTTTTCTGGAGCTGGTGGATTGCATTAAAGAAGCCGTGGGAAGTTTTCCTGTGGGGTGTCGCTTATTGGCTGATGAGTGGCTGCAGGATGGTTTTGATTGTGATGAAGCCATGATTCTAGCTCGAAAATTAGAAGAGCATGGTGTAGCCTATCTGTCGGTTACTGCAGGTACATATGAGTCAATGTTTAGAAAGGATATGTTGGAAATATCCCAGAAGGAGGGCTATATGGCGGATCTTGCCCAGCTGATTAAGAAGCAGGTAAATATCCCGGTAATTGCCTGCGGACGTATCGCATCACCTGAGGTTGCAGAGCAGATTATAAATGAAGAAAAAGCTGATTTGGTGGGTTTAGGAAGAGTTTTGTTGGTGGATCACCTCTGGGTAAAAAAAGCCCTTAGCGGTGATAAGATAATGCGCTGCAAACCTCAATGTGATGCATGTCTGCAGATGGTGATGCGTCAAAAGCCGGTAATATGTGTGAATTGGGACTCAAAACGAAAGATTAAATACAAAAACATGACCAAGGACATAGAAACTCCTTTAGTTGTACTTAAGGATTATCTGGAAATGTTTAAAGTTAAAGCAGCAAAGAAAATCTTTAAACGTTTTTAAAAGCACTGGAAGCCGCACCACAAATGGGGCATTTATCAGGAGCGGTGTTTTCGTGGATGTATCCGCATACAGGGCAGAGATAATAATCCACATCTATTTTGCTTTCCAATGAAGATAATGCCTTTTCATAAAGCCGCGCGTGAACCTTTTCTGCTTCATTTGCAAAATAAAAAGCCCTCTTTGCATCAGAGCGTTTTTCTTCTTCGGCTTCTTTGATAAATTTCGGATACATATGGGTGAATTCATATTCTTCGCCACTGATAGCCGTTTTTAGATTTTCAGCAGTTGATTTTATGGCACCCATAGTTTTTAGCTCTGAATAAGCATGAATTGCTTCAGCTTCAGCGGTTGCCCTAAAAAGCTTAGCTATTCCAGGGTATCCTTCATCTTCAGCTTTTTGGGCAAAGGCCAGATATTTTCGGTTTGCCTGAGATTCTCCGGTGAAAGCATCTTGTAGATTTTTTTCAGTTTTCATGTAGTACCTCCAGTCATCAGACTTATAGTTGATATTATAACCCAAAATTAATAAACCTTGAATTAAAGTTTGTTGAATTTGTGCTAAAATAATAGACACAACTAAATAATTAGATGGAGCTTATTATGTTTAAAGAGTTTAAAGAGTTTGCCATGCGGGGTAATGTTCTTGATATGGCAGTTGGAATTATTATCGGTGCGGCTTTTGGCAAAATAATCGCCTCTTTAGTAAGCGATATACTTATGCCCCCTCTGGGATTACTGCTGGGAAAAGTTAATTTCAGTGAATTATACATAAATATATCGGGACAGCCATTTAATAGCTTGACAGAGGCAGCGGCAGCTGGAGCAGCTACAATTAACTATGGCTTATTTATTAATAATATTATTGAGTTTCTTATTGTGGCTTTTGCTGTTTTTTTGATAGTAAAACAGGTTAACAGATTTAAAAGAAAGCCGGCTGTGGCAGAAAAAACTGATAAAGAGTGTCCTTTTTGCTTTTCAATGATTCCCATTAAGGCAGTGCGTTGTCCTCAGTGTACATCTCAGATAGAGATTGCTTCTTAATTAAACTGTTTATTTTGGGGGAAAGTATCTAATAAGCAGGAAATAACAAGGGGGTTTTAATTATGCAAAAAAAAGTTACCATCGATTATTGTACAGCTTGAGGATATATGTCAAAGGCAGCCAGTTTGGCTGACAAGTTAAAAAAACTTCCCAATATTCAACAGGCGGAATTAATCCCTTCCGGGGGAGGGGCTTTTGAGGTTAAGGTTGACGGTAAATTAATATTTTCAAAGCTTCAGGCAGGTAGATTCCCTGAGGTTGGAGAAATTGAGAGTAAGCTGGCTGAATTTGAGAATTAATTCATTGTTGCAAGGTAAAAAGCTGCTATGGCATAAAGCAGCTTTTTGATGTAAGATATGTGGCATAAAGAGGTGAAATTAGTGAACAAGCTGAATGATATAGAAAGTAATGAGCTGGAGCACCTAGCTGAAATCGCTGTAAAGAATAACTTGCTAAACCATGAGTTATTTAATAAATATCAAGTTAAGCGTGGTTTGCGTGATATTGACGGCAGAGGTGTATTGGTTGGTTTAACCGAGATTGGTGATGTACATTCGTATATCCTTGATGAAAATGATATAATCCCGGTTCCGGGACGGCTAAGATATCGAGGTATAGATATCGTTGATTTGTCTAATGGTTTTATGAAAGATGGTCGTTATGGTTTTGAAGAAACCGGATATTTATTGCTTTTCGGTGATTTGCCAAAAAGACAGGAGCTGGAAAGTTTCGAGCGACTTCTTTGTGAATTTCGCAAGCTGCCCGAGAATTTTGTGAGGGATTTGATTCTAAAGGCACCCAGTAAAGATATTATGAACTTATTGGCAAGAAGTGTTTTAGGTTTATATAGTTATGATGAAAAAGCAGATGATACATCAGTAAAAAATGTATTGCAGCAGTGCATAAGGCTTATTGCTTGCTTCCCAACCATTGCGGTTTACGGTTATCAGACTCTATCTCATTACTACAAGGATAAAAGTTTGTTTATCCATAGTCCCCAGGCAGGATTGAGTACTGCAGAAAATATTCTCTATATGATCAGACCGGACAGTTCTTATACAAAACTGGAAGCAACTTTACTGGATTTGGCATTGGTATTACATGCTGAACATGGAGGGGGTAATAATTCTGCCTTTGTTACTCATGTGGTAACATCATCGGGGACAGATACCTATTCGGTGATGGCAGCTGCTTTAGGCTCACTGAAAGGTCCCCGGCATGGAGGCGCTAATATCAAAGTTATTCAAATGTTTGAAGATATGAAGCAAAATGTGAAGGACTGGGAAGATGAGGAAGAGATTGAGAATTACCTAACAATGATTTTGCGCAGGGACGCTTTTGATCGGTCAGGTTTGATATATGGAATCGGACATGCGGTATATTCCATATCTGATCCCAGAGCGGTAATATTTAAAGAGTATGTAGCAAGATTGGCAAAGGAAAAAGGATTTGAAAAGGAATATAACCTTTATGCAGCAGTGGAAAAACTTGCTCCAAAGGTCATCGAGGAGCAGAGGAAAATGTATAAAGGGGTTAGTGCGAATATTGATTTTTACTCAGGCTTTGTCTATAGAATGCTGGGCATACCATATGAGATGTATACTCCTATATTTGCTATTTCCAGAATAACCGGTTGGAGCGCTCACAGAATTGAAGAAATTGTAAATGCAGGAAGAATTATTAGGCCCGCTTATAAGTGTGTTGCAAAAAAACGCAATTATGTATCCATTGATGAACGGTAGTTGATATCGGTTCCGTGTCATACATCAGTAGTAGAAGGGGGTGCGGATTTCAGAGCTGAAATCCGCACCCCCTTCATGTATCATTAACCTTTCGCACATCATTTATTAACGGTCAAAATAAATATTCTTACTGGTGAAGGAAATGGGAATTCCCACTGCAAAGGGGTGATCTGTTATTCCAATCTTCCTTGCTATTACCCCTACGGAGTACATAACCCTGTTATCTGCGTTTAAAATACCGGCGGTTTTTACTGCAGAGCCTATTGCGATGCCGATATCCACCATTCTCCAGGCACAAAAAGGTCCGGGATATTCAGATCCGTCCCTTTGGGATAATGAATCACAGGAGTCAGTCCCACATGCACCACAATTAAGTCCGGCTTTTTTGTTTGAGTTAATAGTAACTAATAAAAGGGCTTCAGAGTTTCGAATGTTTTCTGCGTCCCTTGCGAAAAATTTTTTGCCATCCTTTTCGGAGTATGCAATCATTTCCTCTGCCAAAAGCTCCAGATCTTTACCAGATACTGTTATATAAGATATGCAATCTTGACCTCTGGCCTTTGGGGCAGTTAGGGTTGCCATTCCCATAAGGTCTGCCACTGTTAATGCTGTATTATTCATAATAACCTCCCCAATATTGGATTTATATAGTTATTCATTGTAAGACTGCAAATACCTTCAGAAAGAGGTCTGTAGTATATTATCAAAGTTGATTTTCCATTTTTTTACGACATCAATCAGTTCTCCTGAAGAATAGAATACAAGTAACAATTTACAAGTAAGTAGAAATAGGGGTGGTTTCTTGAATGATCTATTGGCAGATAACAATATTATTAAGGAAGGTGATATTGTTACCAGATATAGCTATAACCACGATGTCTTTTTTAAAGTGGTGTCCATTAATGTAGACAAAAATGGGGAAATTTTCGTTAAGCTTAAGGGGTTGGATGTTAGGTTAGAAGCTACTGCTTCTTTAAGTGATTTAATGATAAGGGATCCTTTAGAAGTATGTATCTTCTGTTATAGGGTTAACCTTAATCAATCAAAGAAAATAGAAAATATTTTACAAAAACGCTATAATTGTGTGTTTGAAAAATGAATTAAATAAGAGATACCCTGCAATATAGTTATTTTTTATGTGCTATTGAAGGTATTTGATGGAATATGTAGAAAAAAATATTAGAATAGCAAAGCATTAAAACCATGTTTTTATGTTTTTTTGTTTTTAAAATTCGGACATGCTTTTTGGTGTTAATAGTTAGGTATAAGGTTGCCATAAGTGCAGGTGATGAAATGAGGAGAGTTCCATCTAACTTTCTAAAGATAGATATGGAATTAGCCAGCCATATCTATGCTCCAGATGGGAGAATTCTTCTAGCGAAGGGTGTAAAGCTTACAGAGACATACATTGAAAGGCTTCTAGAAAAGGGAATCTCATATGTTTATATAGAGGATGACCTGTCAAAAGATATAATCATTACTGATGTAATTAAAGAGGAAACCAGGATACAAGCAAAAAACCAGATCAGTAAGATTGCCAATAATATCTCTGATTTGGATTATTACCAAACAAAAGCTATTGTAGGGGATATAATCGATCAGCTTTTAACCAATAAGGACATTCTTTATGATTTGGAAGATATACGCTCTGTGGATGATTATCTTTTAAGTCATAGTGTTAATGTTTGTGTTTTATCTATAATGGTTGGCATAGCTTTGAACTATACACATCAGCAATTGGAAAACCTGGCTGTGGGTGCCATTCTACATGATATAGGGAAATGTCTGATTCCCCAACGGATATTGCATAAATCGGGTAATCTCACTGATGAAGAGTTTGAGGAAATGAAAAATCATCCCCAATATTCATTGGATATACTTCGCTCAAATAACAGCGTAAGCAGTATGTCTAGGATTGTTGCTTATCAGCATCATGAAAGATATAACGGTGAAGGATATCCGTTGGGCATCGGTGGTAAAGAGATTTTGGAGATGGCACAGATTGTGGGTATGGCAGATATGTACGATGCCATTACCTCGGACAGATGTTACAGGGAGGCTATGCCTCCAAATGAGGCTTATGAGCTACTTGCAGGATCGGGAGATTATTATTTTGACTATAATCTAATAAAGGTATTTTTATCAAAATTGGTGGCTTATCCATCAGGCTCTATGGTGGAACTTAGCAATCAGAAGATTGCGATCATTGCAAAAAACATTAGTGGCTTTCCTACTAAACCCCGGGTGAAGGTCTTATTAAATTCAGATTTATCATTATTGGATTCCATTGAAGAGTTTAACTTGTATGACCACAATAATATAACAATTACAAGGGTTTTGAAAGAAGAGGAAATTACGTATATATCAAAAATTATTAAAGCGAGTAAAAACCGGAATTGAAAAAGTAATAGTTAGGAGGTGCATCGATTTATACTAAAATATTAGTGCCCACTGATGGTTCTGTCATATCAGAGCTAGCCATTGAAGAAGCCTTGAAAATGGCTGAAAAACTAAATGCCGAAATTACTGTGTTGCATGTAGTTCCCAGTATATCACCGTTAGTGGCTGCACCTTACTCAGTATTGCCGGGTAAAACGTATAAGTCTATATCCAGTGAATTGGAAAAAAGCGGTCTAGAAATTATTGATAAAGTGAAGGATAACTATAAAGATACCAAGGTAGTATTTAACATGAAAATATTAAACGGTGATGCTGCACAAACTATCTGCAATGAGGCAAAAGAAGGTAGGTATGACCTTATAGTAATGGCCAATAGGGGATTGGGAGAAATTAAGCAGTTTTTAATGGGCAGCGTCAGTAATAAGGTAGTAAAACATGCAGATTGTTCAGTGTTAATTTTTAAATAACAACGAAATGAGTAGGCCTATGATTCTCTCGTAATCTGCCTACTCATTTCTTCGAGGTGTACTGCAATGTGTAGTACGGCCTCCTTTAAATTATTACCCCTTAGATTATCGACTTGTAAAAAGTGCGGGTGTTTCCCGACCCTTTGTGCCAAGCCTCAATCCCTGCTTATTTAAATCGTCTTTCTCAAAGAGGAGCGGGTTTCTGAGTTTAGGTTTTAATCGATTACCATTAAGCCACTTAAGGCTTCTCAGATTGCCGATATAACCTTCGTAACCTTACAGTCTCTCAGCGGACTACACATACCCTCCGTTAAGAATAACTAATTTGTTTCAGCAGGTGATCAACAGCTTGTGCCGTCGATCCTTTGGGGCAACCCCATTACTTAGGCTTCACCTTTTCTTAGGGTACTTATATAATACATCCAAGCTTAATGTAGTGTCAATGGATAATTAATAAATTCTTAATATTATATTAATATTTACATAATCTTTCAATTAAATCATACTGAATAAATAAAAAGAAGTCAGATATTCTGATTTCTAAATAAAATTTGACATTAATCAGCATAAGGACTAAATTACTATTTAGGATAGGATGTCCCTAGTTTTTAGGAGGTAAGATTTGTTTAGCATCAGAAGGAAAAACATCAAGCCGATGTTAACACCTGCACAAGCTATCGTGATTGGCTATCTATTTTTTTTGCTTATAGCTACAATCTTTTTGAGTTTGCCATTTTCTCTCAATCCCGGAGTAGAGCTCAGCTTAATCGACGCTTTGTTTACTGCAACCAGTGCAATCAGTGTAACCGGACTAACGGTGGTGAGTACTCCGGATACCTTCAGTTTTGCGGGTAAAGCTATACTGACATTTTTACTCCAGTTCGGTGGTATCGGAATAATGACCTTAGGCACCCTTTTTTATGTCATTAGTGGAACAAAAGTTAATCTTACCACCCGTATGATGATAGGCTCTGACCAAAATCAATCGTCCCTTGGTGGAATGATGAAATTAATGCTTTTCATATTAAAATTTGCTGTCATTGTGGAAGTGCTGGCGTCAACAGTCCTTGCCTACTATTTTTGGTCCTCATATAATATGCCCTTTGATAGGGCTTTGGGTTTTGGCATCTTTCATAGTGTGTCCGGATTTACCAATGCCGGTTTTGATCTTTTTGGCAACAGCATGCAAAATTTCACCCAAGATTACGTAGTTCAAAGTGTTATTTCAGTATTATTAATAGCTGGTGCCATCGGATTTCCTGTGTTGATGGAGCTATATATATATGTAAAAAGCATTAGGAAAAAGAATCAGTTTCATTTTTCACTATACACAAAAGTTACTACTGTAACTTTTTTCGCTTTGCTCATAGTGGGTTTTGCTATGGCATTGTTTGCTGAAAACTCCGGTGCACTGTCAGGTTTGGGATGGCAAGAAAAGATATCAATAGCATTTTTTCAATCGCTGAATACCCGCAGCGGTGGTTTCAGCACTATAGATGTATCTGTTATGAATAATAGCGTGTTACTGTTTTTCAGTGTATTAATGTTTATTGGTGCTTCACCCAGCAGTTGCGGAGGGGGGATAAGAACTACCACTTTTGCCATAGCTTTTCTTAGTATGTTGGCATCTTTTCGCGGGCATAGTGACGTCAGGGTGTTTAGTAGAGAGCTCCATTATGACGATATAACCAGAGCTTTCACTGTTTTTTTCGTTGCCGTTATACTTGTGTCAGCATCGGTATTTATACTTACCACATATGAGCCCTTCAGTACAAATGAGATAATTTTTGAAGTATGTTCAGCTTTTGGTACAACAGGTTTATCTACGGGAATTACTGGCGACTTAAGCACACTGGGAAAACTTACTATAATAACCATGATGTTTATCGGTAGGATAGGGATTATTGCTTTAATATTATTCTTCCGCGGTAAAGCAGTGACCCCTAGATATCACTTGGTAAAAGAAAGGGTTATTGTGGGTTAAATATGATTGAATTTTTCAATTAAATTAATTAAAATAATACTGATCTAATATGTTGTATTTAAGTGGTGAGATTCTTGGATAGTTCTGCTCAGGATTCTGATGTTGATAGAATAATTTCCAGAGCTGATAACAATATGTATAAAGCGAAAAAAAGAAGAAATTGCATATATGCATAAATAAATTGAAGAAAGACAGAGGCATCGCTCTGTCTTCTTTTGTTATAACTAAACCTTTCTAATAACCGGTCATTGAAGACATGTCCACAATTGTTGTTCCCTGGGGGATTTCAAATATAGAATCATCTATATCATCAATTGAAAAATTTAAAAACTCTACAACAACTCTATCTTCTCCGGATTGTGTTTCCACCCTTAAGGGCATGCCTGCATCTTCCCAGATCCACATTTTCCCGGTACTGCCGTCAATATTGGTTTCATAAACCAAGCAATCCTTTCCGTCAAAGACTTCACGCTTCAAAAACATCATCCCTGCAGGATCTGCTTCGCCAAGATAATCGCCGGCAGATGTTGTATCTTCCTCGGATTGGTCCAATGGTATCTTTGTAGCTTGGTTAAGCTGGGGTTGATAAAGATATGCTGAATTATCTGATATATTTATAATAGATATCATGTTTTGGCCATCTGCTGGGTTTGTCATCTCGCTACGCATCTTGCCTGGTTTCACCCACATCTTATGGGTTATTTTTTCACCGTCAGGCATGGTAAGCACATAGTCATAAGAGTACCCTTCAATTGTTTTACCCTTTGCTATTAATTGATCAACAGAAACAGTCTCTTCTTGTTGTTTTGGTTGTTCTGACTTTCCGCAACCCAGTAAAGACAATAACAGAAGAGATAATAAAGCCAATAAAGAAGCAACAACTATTCGTCTCCTAATGGTAATCACCCCTTTTTAATTAATAATATAACTAATTTAACTTTTTTGAAATATCTATATAATTAATCTGGACTTTTAATGCAACATAAATTAATAGAAAGGTTTCATATATTGACAAATAGTAGCTTTGTTCTTATGATTACTTCAGTCGGGGCAAAGTCACCTAAATATTAATATATCTTATATATGAGAAATGTGAGGGACTTAAATGAAACGTTTTAAACAAACTGTATTGAAAGTAGCCTTGGGATTGTCCGGGGCCATCAACAGATTCCCATTAGCGGTTTTTTGTTTGATATGTGCCACAATCTTTTCCTGTTATATAATTTCTATGCATACGACGCCTCATTTGCTGGTGCAGAAGTTGATGTTTACCTTCCTTTTGGGTTCTTTTGTGGGGGTAACGTCTCAGTTTGTCTTTGAACGCTATTGGCATCAGTCTAAGGAGCGTGTGGCTGTTTATGCGATTTCCATAGTGCTTATTCTTGGTTATTTTCTAATCATATATCCGGTTCCGGCCATTAATTATTTGGTGGGAGCCCGAACTTTAGTTGCGATATTTTCAATGTTCTGTGTTTTTATTTGGATTCCTTCGTATAAGAATAAAGTTGATTTCAACAATGTAGCACTTATTCATTTTAAATCAGCTTTTACTTCTGCACTATATGCTGCGGTGCTATCTTTGGGTTTAGCTGCCATCATTGGGACAGTGGACATTCTACTTTTTAAAGTAAACAATGACTGGTATGGCTATATGATGTCTGTTGTGTGGATCCTCTTTGCCACTATTTATTACTTATCACTTTTACCTTACTTTAATTCGGAAGAGGAAGCACGTCAGACTTATGCTATAGATGCCAGCCATTATCCTCGGTTCCTGGAAATCCTTGTTTCGTATATAGCTATACCCCTGGTTGCCGCCTATACCCTGGTTCTATTGGCATATTTTATAAAAATCGGCATTACCATGAAGTGGCCTTCCGGTCAATTGGGACCAATGATCCTAGCTTACTCCGCTGCCGGACTAATAATTTTTATTTTAGCCAGCAGACTGGAAAATCGTTTTGCAATCCTTTATCAAAAAGTTTTCCCGAAAGTGTTGATTCCTATAGTGATTATGCAGCTTATATCGGTATATCTTCGACTGAATGCTTACGGAGTCACCGAGTCTCGATATTATATTGCTCTGTTTGGGCTATTTTCTATAACAGTGGGTTTAGTGCTTTCCTTTAGGCCGGGGACGAAAAATAGCATCATTGCTCTGCTTGCAGCTGGGTTTGCCATTTTTTCAGTGATACCACCGGTAGATGCCTTTACAGTGTCCCGGTTTAGTCAAATAAATAGATTGGAAAGCATGTTGCAGGAAGCAGGTGTTTTGGTTAACGGAGAAATAAAGCCAAAGGCCGATGTTGACATGACCTTGCGTCTGGAGACTACCAGTATATTAAAATATTTGGAACAGCGCAGCTATTTAAAGCAGATTATTTGGCTTCCGGATGATTTTGAGACCGATAAAGATATGCAAAAAACCCTGGGATATGAACCTGCTTACCAATATATGGGCGAGTCCCAGAATATTTTCTTCGCTAATTTGGATATGCAGAAGCCTTTGAGCATTGATGGATATGATGTATTGCTCCAGGTGGGTGCATATCGGGGTATGGACTTAGGAAAAGTCTCTACCTATGACTTTATAGTGGACGATGTCCAATATCAACTTGCAGTAGAGCGACTAACTCCTAAGGAGGTA
Source organism: uncultured Peptococcaceae bacterium (assembly GCA_964530215.1). Classification (GTDB taxonomy): domain Bacteria; phylum Bacillota; class Desulfotomaculia; order Desulfotomaculales; family Desulfocucumaceae; genus JAAXTT01. Next base: position 16,288 of record CAZHAJ010000012.1, read on the forward strand.
AGATTATCTGTTCTCAATGATGAGGGTACCGAGTTGGTGAAAACCGGTCTGTATGATTTCGCTTCCTCAGTTACCGGCGTAAGTAGTCGTCCCAAAGAAGCTTTGGACTCTGAGGAACTGACACTGGACGCAGAATCCAACAGCTGCAGATTGCGCGTTGTATTTCAAAATATCAGCATAATTAACGGGACTGGTGCAGATGCCGGCGCCGACTATAATATGTTTGTTTTGGTTGACATTCCTCAGTGACAAAAATAGGGGGGAGGTCTTGATTTCCTTAGCTATCCTCAGGGTATGATTGTAGCAGGTGAGGCATAAAGTTCCCCTGCATAAGGTAATAACATATCTTTTATGTCCAAAGGATATCTATCTGAAGAAAGCCAGTCTTGGTACTCATTGGGCTTATTAAAGATCACCGGCATTCTATGGTGGATTTCTTTTACAAAATCATTTGCCGATACAGTTATAATGCTGCAGGAATTTATAATATCTCCCTTGGGAGATTCCCATGTATCCCATATACCTGGAAAGGCAAAGAGTGTATTGTCAGCAAGTTTAATGAGCATAGGCTGTTTTTTGCCGTCAGTCAATTTCCATTCAAAAAAGCCGTTGGCGGGAATTAAACAGCGTTGATACAAAAAAGCTTTTTTAAAGGCCGGTTTCTGGTCTATGGTTTCTGCTCTGGCATTAATCATTTTATAGCCATTCTTTATATCCTTGGCCCAATGGGGGATTAAACCCCATCGCATCATGATATGCTCTCTTTTCTCTGGTCCGCTGATGATCACGGATATGTTCTGTCCCGGTGCAATATTATATCTGGGAACAAATGAGGCTGTATCAACTTTTATTTCAAAAACTCTTTCCATAGTTTCTGCTTCTGTCGATAAGATGAAGCGACCGCACATAAAAATTCTCCTTAAACCCTTAGAATAAACTTCCCACAGCTTTGGTTTTCTGGATTACACCTGAGACACTCATCAAGACCTTCTGTTCCCGATAGTTTTAGTATTTGTATTATTGGTATTACTTGAGGGATCTTTTTTCTTAGTTTAGCATATGTTCTTATATTGACAATACAAGCTTTTCTAACTTCATCTTTGCCTTTGACATCAACACAGAATTTGCAATCACGGCAGAGATGTGTTGCCAGTTCCCTCATTTCAGGAAGGTAAATCCGATGTTTCTCCCACAATACATTATCTTTGGGCATATAAACTATCCTCCATTAAAGAAACGGCTGTAAAAATAGCATTTTCTCCGAAACGGTTTTTAATATTGTCACAAGCCTCAACAATTTTTATTTGGCGATCCTTTTTTCCGAAAAGATCTGTCTGAAAGGATTCTTTTTTGATAAGCTGGGACAAGGTTATCCCTACAAGCCTGACAGGTCTGTCCTCCTGCCAGTGTGCCCTTAACAGGGAGTAAGCAGCATCAAATACTTCATCAGGCAGATTGGTATAGTCAGGAAGAGCCATGGAGCGGTTTAGGAAGCAAAGTTGATAATCACGCAAAGTCAGAAAGACTGTTCGCCCCATATAACCTCCTTGACGAACCCTTCGACAGACTAGGTCACATAATTCCTTAATAATGATTTTTATTTTTTCAAAACCCCAAAGATCCCTTGGCAGGGTTCTTTGCTTCCCAATGCTTTTGGAAGTATCAAGACTTTCAGGTACAATAGGGCTATTATCAATCCCTTGGGCGCAGTACCACATCAGCAGTCCATTTTTTCCCCATCGTTTCTTCAGAATATCCACAGGGAAATTGGCAAGTTCACCGATGGTATGGATATTAAAGTAACGCAGATGTCGTTCATATTTGGGGCCGATACCAAAAAGCTTTCGGACTTTCATTGGATAAAATACTTGACGGTATTGCTCCAAAGACTTTAGGTAAGAAATTCCGTTTGGTTTTTTGAGTTCGGCTGCCATCTTGGCAATCAATTTATTGGGGCCGATGCCAATGCTACAGTTAACCCCAAGCTCTGTTCTTATTCTATATTGAAGCTTTGCCGCAATTAACGGAGGCGGTCCAAACAGATGGGTTATCCCGGAGAGCTGAATAAATGCTTCATCTATGCTAAAGGGTTCTACCAAATCAGTAAAGTCTCGCATAATCTTCAATATGCGCGAAGAATAATCAAGATATAGGGGGAAGTGGGGCTTAAAAAAAATGGCATTGGGACATAGTCTTTTCGCTTCCCCAAGAGCCATCCCTGTCCTGACACCCACAGCTTTGGCAGGATAAGAGGCAGCCAAAACTATGCCTGTTCTTTTTCGGGGGTCGCCGGCAACAATAACCTTTTTCCCCTCTAAATCAGGGTTTTCAGCCACATGACAACTGCTGTAGAAGCTGTTCATATCAGCTAATGCAACAACTCTGCTCAAGTCTCCAACCTCCGCAATAGAACATATGTTCCATTATATTTATTTAAATGAAATATTTCAAGATGATAAAATTGGAAAACAAAAAAATCTTTATAGAGATAAGCCGTTAACTGCCCCTAAACGTAGTTAGAAAGGTCAAATCTGCTGTTTAAGAATAAACCCTATATATACTGCCTTGAATATGGTATATAAAATATAGTGTAATATCGGTGTTTCTCCGGTTATTGCAACTAAAATTATAAGTGGAGTTGAGCAAAGATGGCGAGAATTGTAATAGTTGGAGCTGGTTTTGCTGGACATACCGCTGCCATGACTCTTTCGGAAGAGTTTAGAAAAAGAAAGATGTCAAAGGAACACGAAATAGTAGTAATAAATCGTCAGCCCAAATTTATCTATGTACCTTCCTTGATCTGGGTAGGTATCGGGAGGCTGAGTACAGACAAAATACAGTTTGAGCTTGCACCGGTTTACAAAAAACTTGGTGTTAAACTATTTGTAGGAAGGGTCTATGAGGTTTATCCTGATGAAAAATATCTGATGGCGGATATTAATGAAAAAGGGAAGGCAAGATTTGACTATGATTACCTGATTATAGCTACAGGTCCTTTATTAAATTTTTCTGCAACTCCTGGCCTGGGACCGGATAAGGGCTATACTTATTCGGTGTGCACTCCAAACCATGCGGAGGATACAGCTAAAAAGTATCTGGATTTGGTGGACAGTCTTGAAAAAGGCGGGAAGGCCAATATAGTTATCGGAACCGGGCATGGCAAATGCACTTGTCAGGGAGCGGCTTTAGAATTTATTTTTAATGTTCACTTTGACTTGGTTAAGCGGGGTTTAAGAAACCAAGTTAATCTTACCTGGTTATCAAATGAGCCAAAGCTGGGTGATATGGGAGTAGATGGAATAGAGGTTAAAAAGGGTGCAATTGTAATTACCTCAGAGATTTTTATGAGGGGTCTGTTTGAAAGTTATGGGATTAATTCTTGCATTAGGAGTCATGTGCATGAGATAAGTGAAAGTAAAATTAGATATGAGACGATTGAAGGAAATATTGAAGAAATTGAATATGATTTTGCAATGCTGCTACCGCCCTTCAAGGGTCAGGAAATCAAATATATAGACCAAAATGGAACGGATGTTACAGAAAAGGTGTGTAACCCCGACGGTTTTGTAAAGGTGGACGCAGTGTATGGTAAAAATTATAATAATCTAGTGGCCTCAGATTGGCCCAAGACATATCAGTCTCCGGTATATCATAATATTTTTTCGGCGGGTATTGCCTTTGCAACTCCGGGACCTATGTCAAAGCCCAGCAGGTCCCCAAACGGTATTGATATTGCCCCGACTTCTCCCAGAACAGGGTACACATCGGAACTTTGTGGTAAAGCAGCAGCTCTTAATATTATTGATTTAATTGATAATAAATTGCCGTCCAACTCAGCTTCAATGGCTGAAACAGCCGGTATCTGTGTTGCTTCCATGCATAACAATATTTTTAAAGGTAATGCCATTATTGTAGGTATTTACCCATTCGTCAGAAACAAGGAAAAATATGGTGAATATGGAAGAGATCTTAACTTATCAACTTTAGATGTGGGACTGTCCGGGTCATGGATTAAACTTTGGTTGCATTATGCATTCTTGTATAAGCTGAGGGCCAAACCGCTGTGGCAGTTATTGCCGTAGTTATTAATTGGGGATTGGAGTAGCCAGACCGTTGGCTACCCCCAAGGGTATCTGGCGATGTTTTTTTAACCGTTAAAAGATAACTGCTATAATTATAGACATAGGTGTGATATAAATATAGTAAGAGTAGTTGCACAATTTCAAATATTCAGAAAAGTCCGCAGAGGCTTCAATAGTTTTATTGGAGGCAGTAAATTAAAGTGAGGTGTTAAATATGAGATATATTTTGACCAGTGAAGAAAAAAGGAAGCAGCAAAGTGTAATATATCAGTTTGCCCTTGCATTAAAGGTGGGTAAAAAGTTTACAAAACTTATGAAACTGTCACATCATTAATTTAAATGTTATATGTTTTTGTTGCAAACCATCCTGCATTAAACGGGATGGTTTGTTTGTTTTTATGTTATAGCAGTTGTTAATTTGTTTCAGGAGTCTTATCTAAAATGTAAAAAAATAGTTGATAAGCAGGTTTTGCGTTGATAAAAAGCGAAAATGAGATTTCATTAAGAAAATATATAGTGAATTATGAAAGGTTGTAGTTCCAATTGTGCAGTGTGAAACTTTTATGAGGTCCTTAAGGTTTTTAAAGAATAATAGCATTGTCATTTTATTTATAATGCTGTTGATTTTTGTAGCAGTTGTTTATTTTAATTATCAGTCCGTAAAAATTGATAATGACATTTTCGGTGAAAACGGTATTACTTCCTTTTCTTATCTTGAAGATAAAGACGGTAAATATGAACTTGGGGATGTCCAGAGTGAACCTATTAAATATAAATTCATAGAAGATGACAGTAATAGTATTGTAAAGGGCCAGAGTCGCTCAGTGTGGTGGGTTCATATTCAGGCAGAAAACGAGCCTAGGGTTCTTACCATTATAAACCCCACCGTTGAATATGTAGATTTATATCTGATTGATAGAAGCAGTGGGGCTATTGATAACTTGAAATCAGGTTGGGGATATGCAGGACAAAAAAACGATGATGGATTTATTTATCCTTCATTTGAAATAAATGGCGATAAAGATATGTTTTTACGCTTAACATCATCATATATCCAAAGCTATCAGTTTAAACTCATGCCCTATCAGACATACCAACAAATAAAGGATAGAACAATTGCTGTCATCGGTTTTTTTGCAGGCATTTTAATAGCAGTATCGATAATTCATTTTTTACAGTATCTTAAACTAAAAGAAGAAACCAATTTGTATTTCATATTACATATCTTGATGATGGTCTTTTATCAGTTAAATCATTTCTGGGTGCTTACAGGGTTTTCTGGGGGAGTCTAGGAGATGTTTTGGTTTCCAGGGTTGATGTGCTGGGAGGTTTTTCTGTTGCTTTTATTGCATTATTTGCCAATTCCTATCTACAGGATACGCATCAGCAAAGGATAAGTAAGGGGATTTTAAGAGTAACTCTCTTTTTTGTTTTTATTATTATAGTAAACTCATTTTGGGGAACGGCCCAGGTAGGCAACTATCTGTCTATCTCATTGGCCTTTTTCATAGGTATTATAATCTTAGTGGTTACCCTCAGGGCGTTAAAGGAAAATTATGAAAGACTTAAATATTTTGCAGCAGGTTATGGTGTTCTTGTAGCAGGTCTAATTATTTTTTCTTTACGCTTGGCGGGATTGATTCCCAACAATGAACTTACCCTGCTTGCTCTTCTTTTAACCCATGTGATTGAGATAATTTTATTTTCTGCAGGTGTTGCAGAAATATATAACAACTATCGTAAAATGTCGGAAAAAAATGAACTGGCCTTCCTAAGGGCTCAAATAAAACCTCATTTTCTATATAACACTTTGAATGTTATAGCGGCAATTGCAATCAAAGACAGTGAAAAAACCAGAAAGCTATTATTAGATTTCGCTGAGTTTTTAAAGTATAGCTTCGATTTAAAAAACAATGAAAATTTAATATCCTTTGATGAGGAGTTAAAAGCAGTCCATGCTTATGTACGTATTCAGCAGGCCAGGTTTCCCGGAATGATAGAAGTGGAGTATGATCTTGCTCATGCCCAAGACTTAAAACTGCCACAATTTATTATTCAACCCCTTGTAGAGAATGCGATACAACATGGTCTACGGAAAGTCCAAAAACCCGGGAAGGTTAAAATAAGCACAAGGATTGTTTCGGAAGGACTTGAGATTTCAGTTGAAGATAATGGAGTAGGGCTTACAGGGGAGCAGATTGAAGAGATAAAAAACGGAACTGTCAATGCAAAAAGCGGAGTTGGCCTTATGAATATTCAGAAAAGGCTTAAATCCCTTTATAATACCTCGTTAAATGTACAGAGTAATTTAAATGAAGGGTCAAGGTTTTCTTTTATTTTACCTTGCGGAGGCCGGAAATGAGAGCTGTGATAATAGATGATGAGTATTACGCCATAGAAGGACTTAAATACGAACTGACAGAATTTCAGGATATAGAGATAGTAAAAACATATCAAAAGGGTGAGGATTTCATTGATGAGTATTTAAGTATCAAACCAGATCTGGTATTTCTTGACATTGAAATGCCTGAATTAAACGGTTTTGACATACTAAGCAAATTAATAGATTTTGGGTGCAGTCATCTGCCCAGGATTGTTTTCGTAACGGCTTTTCCTGGTTATGCCCTTCAGGCTTTTGAAGTAAATGCATTGGATTATCTTATTAAACCGGTTACCCATGAACGAATAAAAAAAACAATTCAAAGAATTCTACCCATAATGAAAGAAGAAACAAAGGCAATCCATGCAGGTACAATTAATATTAACACCTTTGGCTACTTCGGGCTTTTTGTTGGCGGAAACGAAATACCTTTGAAGTGGAGGAGTAAAAAGGCTGAGGAGCTGTTTATTTATCTATTAATGAATAGGGGGCACTATGTGTCTAAGGAGAAAATCTCCGGTGACTTGTGGCCTAACCTTGATGCCAAAAAGGGCTCCTCTAATCTTTATCTTTGTTATTACTATATAAAACAAACCATTAAGAATATCGATATTAATGTAAATATTGAATCCACCAGAGGGAAAATGAGGATAGATATGGGCAATTTAGATTGTGACTTTATAACCTTTGATGAATTGACAGAAAGAATGGGGAATAGCCGATATTCTGAAAGAATATCAGCTATCAAGAAGATCTGCAATTTATATAAAGGTCCTTTATTGGACAGTTATTATTTTGAGTGGAATGAGTATAACCGCAGATTTTATGAGGTCAGGGTTGCTGATTACTGCAGGGAGTTGTGTAACTATTTAGCTGAAAGTAAGTCTGATGAGCTATCCTATTATAATATGCTGTTAGATAAGTTTGAACGACATGATTAGCCGGTTTGCTAAGATTTTGCTAAGATATCATAGATATAATATCTCCTGAGAAAATGATTGTTTCAAGGGGGATTTTTTATGCTCAGCAAAACATTTAAAAATAGTTTAATTGTTGGGACAAAGATTTTAATTTTGGCTATTATTTTTTGTCTACTATTGGGGAGCTTTCCAGGCGCTCCGGCTTTGGGAGCCATTGCGTACACTATTACTTCCTCTCCCGAAAATTCAGGGTATTTTATTGGCGGCCCCTCTGTATTGGTGGATAGCGAGATTGAATTAATCGGCTTTCCGGGTGATATTTCTCAGGCTAGAGTTACAATAAGAAATAAAAAATCAGGGGATCAGCTGAATTTTACAGATGACTTTGGTATAACAGGTTCATACGATTCCGATTCCGGTGTTCTTATCTTAAGCGGAACCACTAACAAAGATAACTATCAGTCTGCATTAAGAACGATAACATTCTCTACAATTTCTGAGGATACTGAGGATAGGATTATTGATTTTACAATAGGGGACAGCCTTTATAATCCCGGCAACGGGCATTTTTATGAGTATATATCTGCAGCAGATATTTCTTGGGATGATGCTGAAGCTGCAGCTTCCGTCAGGAGTCTTTATGGAAAACAGGGGTATCTTGCTACGATAACTAGTGCGGAAGAAAATGATTTTATTACAGATAAGCTAGAGGGTCTGGGATGGATCGGAGCCAGGGATATCGATCCATATAATGGAGACTGGCGCTGGGTTACCGGACCTGAGGGTGAGGATGACGGTGGAAACGGTAGGCAGTTTTATTCCGGATATATTGGCGGTAATGCCTTTCCTGCGGAATCATATATCAACTGGTGGTATGGCGAGCCAAACAACGGAGATGCTGTAGAGTGTGTTGCTCATATATTTGGTCCGGTGGATACCATGCCGGTATGGGCAACTTCACCTTATCATGGAGTTCTAGCACAGCCAGGGCAGTGGAATGATTTTGAACCTGGGGTAGTGGGGGCAGTTCAGGGTTATATCGTTGAATATGGTGGTATGGCCGGCGATGCTGCAGTAACTTTAAATGCATCAAAGACAGTTGAAATATCTCAACCTGAAGCCATTGCGGTGGCAGTTGATACGGGAGGTTTCGACGGCAGCAACACCGGAGGAGATCCAGCCAATACTTTGTTATGGATAAAAGGTCATGCTAATACTGCCAGTGGGGAAATAGTACTGACCAACAGCACCAGTCAGGCGGGTTCTGTGGTGAGGAGAAACCAAATTAATCTGAGCAACGGCTTCAGCACTTATTTTCAGATGTATTTTTCCGGGAATGCCGACGGAATTGTTTTTATAGTATACAAGGCTGATGCTCCTAAGCTTGGGGATTTCGGAGGAGCTCTAGGTTACGGGAGTAATCCCGAATCAGAGGAGGATAATGCCATTCATGATTCCATTGCAGTGGAATTTGATACCTGGAACAATAATGGCGCAAACGATAACCAGGATATCTTCCCGGGAGCCACTTCCATGGGTAATCATGTGGCCATAATGCTGGACGGGAATATACACCATGCCACCCAGTCTGTTGATCAATCACTGGAAGGATTGTATCAAAACGCTTCTTTGGCCGGAAAAACTATTAATGCTTGGGTGGATTATGACAGCAGTAGCGGAACAATCACTGTTACTTTCGGTGAGTTCTCTGACCGAGAAAATGCAGGCAACAGGACAATAAGCAGAACTATTCTTCCGGGAGATAATGTTCCTGAGGCCAGTGATAATGTTTTTGTGGGTTTTACCTCTTCAACGGGAAACAACTCAATCACTCACAAGTTATTAAAATGGTATTTTAGTGATACCTATACCGCTGGGGGCTTAGTCTCTACGCCTGGGGCTTATAGCCAAGCTCCCTCCACAATCGGTATAGATGTGCTTAGTATGAATCCTCTTTCGGCTGTATTT
>CAZHAJ010000013.1:0-24288 GCA_964530215.1 uncultured Peptococcaceae bacterium
AATAATGGTAAGGGTAAGTATTGCCGATCCCACTGAGTTGGTGGATAAAATTAAAACAAAAGGATTTAAAATAATAAGCGTAAGCTGAAGTTAACAGTACAGGAGCAGAGATGGAAAACGTAAAAACTCATGTTATGGCACGTTATTATAACATTGCCATTGATATTTCAGCCAGAATAGCCAGAGAAGAATACCGGGAAGGACAAAAAATATTTGGCAGATCCTCATTGGCTGGAAAGTATAATGTATCCCCGGAAACTATCCGGAGAGCATTAATGCTTCTTCAGGACACAGGGATAGTTAATGTTAGTCCCGGCGTTGGGGTAGTGGTGAGATCAAAAAAAGCAGCTGAGGCTTTTCTTGCTCAAAGTGGACAAAGACAGGTTCTGCGGGATTTGCAGTTGAAGCTGCATGATCTGTTAAGGGAAAGGGAAAAATTGGATTCTGAAATTGAAAGACTTATGGATGATTTGCTGGATTATACTTTTAAAATAGCAGGCAGATTCCAGAAAATAGAGGAGCTGAAAGTAAGGCCTAATTCACCTTTAGTGGGCAAGTCATTAGTTGAAGCTGAATTCAGAGGCAAGACCGGAGCTACAGTACTGGCTATATATCGGGATGGCGAAGAAATTGTTTCACCCAATGCAGATGTAATAATCGAGGCCGGAGATCTTTTGACAATGGTAGTGCACCCCGATATGGAGAAGGAGCTTCACCTTTTGGTAGATCCCAAATAAAATACGGTAATTGAGAACATAAAAAAGTAGCGAACCTTATTGGGTTGCTACTTTTTTGGACTCTCTTTCAATTTATTTGGGGTAAGAAATTTAGAGGAATCCAGAATTCAGAAGCCAGAATCCAGAATTTTAAAAAATTGGCTCAACAATAAATGTTGGGTAAGTCAGTAGGAAATAAAAGAGAATAAGCGAAAACCTACAGAGTAAATAGACCCACTACGGTTATTTACAGGAGGTTTCGTTTATGCCCTTTATCAACATTATACCGAAGCTCTGCTAGGAATCAAAGATGCTGTTATTAAAAAAAATGAAAATAGAACAGATAAATTGCTTTTCAAACTATTGTTCGTTGGCAGGACAATATTAATTCATTTTAAAGTCCCTTACACCAATGGCTATACTGAAGGAGTTAACAGCAAAATTAAGGTTTTGAAAAGGAATGCTTTTGGGGTCAGAAACTTCGAAAGATTCCGGTCTAGAATTCTTTATATGATGTCTGCATAAAAGCTCGCTCCTCAGTCGATTCTAATTTAGGGGGAGGACATTTTAGGACGGACATTTTACGGAGGTTGTTATCCGGCTTTTAGCGCTGGAGCTACGGACTGGCCAGCAGGACGCATGGATGCGGCCGCAGCCGAGTAGTGCATGGATGCACGTACGCAGGCGGTGGCTGGTCCGTTAGCGACAAGCCTTAGAGCCGGTTCAACCGTAGTAACTTGTCCGGACGAAATCCGCACCCCTACTTATACCAAGATTCACTAATTTAATATATAAGCGGTGGCTGACCATATAACAACCACCGCTGGTACTATTTACTCTCCATTTATGAGGCCTACCTCATCGATTGACAGAAAGTCACTTCTTAAAATTCTGGATTCTGGCTTCTGAATTCTGGATTCCTTTGAATGAGAACTCCTGAGTCGACCACAGTAAGATTCTATTTGCTCTCCCTTAATGGGGTTGGTTACCTCATCCTCTTGATGGCATCGCGGATCTCACCTACAGATGCTTCTTCTTCTATAGTGGACAAATCTCCCAGCTCACTGTCTAACCACAGGGTTTTCATTACTCTTCTCATGATTTTACCGCTTCTGGTTTTAGGCAATCCGGAAACAAACTGAATATCCTTCATTACCACTATAGCTCCCATGGTATTTCTTATATGGGTTATTAATTCTTTCTTCAGTTCTTCTGAGGGTTCGTAGCCTGTTTTTAATACTACAAAGGCGCAAGCAACTTCACCCCTTAAATCATCAGGTACACCCGATACCCCGGCTTCTATTACTGCGGGGTGGGAGATAAGGGCACTTTCCACCTCTACAGTGCCTATTCTGTGGGCTGCTATCTTCATTACCTCATCAGAACGTCCGGCAAACCATATATAACCGTCCTCATCCATTGATGCAGCATCGCCGCAGTAGTAATAACCTTTGGTGGAGGGAAGTCTTTCCCAATAACTGTTCAGATACTCGTCACTGTCTTCCCATAGAGTGGAGACCAGACCGGGGAAGGGTCTTTTAATTATAACCACACCTTTTTCTCCCGGTGGCAGGGGGGTACCATCTTTTTCATCCACCACCTCAGCTTGTATTCCCGGCACCGGAATATATGCTGAGCCGGGCTTGATGGGTAGTATGCCGAGGCCGTATGGATTTGCAAATATAGGACCAGATGTTTCGGTCTGCCACATATGGTCTATCACCGGAATACGATTTTTAAACACATTAACCTGCAGCCATTCCCATGCGGGCGGATTAAGAACTTCACCTGCGCAGAAGATTCTTTCCACTGAGCTCAGATCATGTTTTTCGGCATATTCAGTGCCCAGACGCATCAACCCCCGAACTCCGGTGGGAGATAGCCATAGAGCGCTAGCTTTGTGACGGGATGCTACATCCCACCACATATCTTTATTGGGATAATCAGGTGTTCCTTCATATAAGACTGTGGTGCAACCCACCAGCAAAGGGCCGTATACATTATAACTATGACCTACAATCCAACCGATATCGGAAGTGCAAAACCATACATCCTTTTCTTGCAATCCATAAATCCACTTGGCCATAGAATATACGTACATTTGGTACCCACCATGTTTTTGAACTGTTACTTTTGGTTTTGCGGTGGTTCCCGATGTAGGTAATAGGAATAAAGGCTCGTTGGACTCCATAATCTCATAATTGGTGCTTTGTCCCTCACCGTTAGCCAAAAACTCGTCCCACAATATGTCTCTGCCTGCTTTCAGGGGAGTTTGCTTATGGTGGTTTGTCCTTAAAACCGCTACCTGCACAATTTGATCTTCTGGTACCATATCCAGACCGGCATCCACAATTTGCTTGAGCTCCACCGGTTTTCCCCTCCGGGTACTTTCATCTTGAGTCAATACAAATCGGGCACCTGTAATTGTAACCCTGTCTGAAACCGCGTTTGATGAAAAACCCGCAAAAATTACAACGTGTATCGCTCCGATTCTTGCACAGGCCAGCATTGCAGTGACTGATTCAATACCGCTGGGCATATATATTGCTACCCGATCACCTTTTTTTACTCCCATCCCTCTCAGAGCAGCAGCATAACGCTTAACCAGTTCAAGGAGCTGGGCATATGTTACTGTGCGTAATTCTCCGGTTTCACCAGATTCCGCAACGATGGCTGCTCTGCCGGCACGACCTTTTATTACGTTATAGTCAACACAGTTATAGCATATATTTGTAAGTCCACCGGAGTACCATTGGAAAGTAGGGTAGTTCCAGGTAAAAACGTTATCCCATTTTTTAAACCAATGTATTTCATCAGAAGCATCAATAGCAGCATCTTCCCAAAATTTTTCCGGCTCTTCCTCCGCCTTTTTAAGGAAATTGTTAACATGCGGCGGTATGAGTCCGGTACCAGCTTTTTCTATAGTCATCAGTTATATAGACCTCCTTGCATTAACGAAATTTTCTAAATATTATTATATTGGCAATCTGATTATAAGTAAATGAAATGTTAGTTAGCCGCTACTATGAGCGGTAAGTGGTCATTAGGTATTTTAAAAGATATTTATATATTACCCAACATTGATTTGACACTTTCCGATATTGTACTTATAATGAAAAAAAACTATATCTTAGCCTTCGGGGATGGGTGTGATTCCCTACCGGCGGTAAAGCTTTGTTATAAAGGCTAAGCCCGCGAACCTGCAAGGGTTGATCCGGTTAAAAGCCGGAGCCGACAGTTAACCATTTATGTGGTTGTCAAAGTCTGGATGGAAGAAGGTGAACAGAAAATTAGTATCATTATTAATGGTACATAATTGATGTGTTCAACCCCGGAGCGTTGTTGTTACGGGGTTTTTTGCTGTTGTTTTTAAAGGTGGTTATAATTTGGGAAGAGATATAGAATACATGAAAAGAGCTTTGAGCCTGGCTGAAGCCGCCATGGGGCGAACCCGCCATAATCCTATGGTGGGTGCTTTGGTGGTGCAAGAAAATGATATAGTGGGACAGGGCTTTCATACTTATGCCGGAGTTCTCCATGCTGAGACAGTAGCTTTGCAGGAAGCCGGGGAAAAGGCTATAGGAGCAACCCTTTACGTAACTTTGGAACCTTGTTGTCATTATGGTCGTACCGGCCCTTGTGTGGATAAAATTATTAAAGCAGGGATTTCCCGGGTTGTAGTGGCTATGCAAGATCCCAATCCCTTGGTATCTGGGAAGGGATTGGATAGGTTGAAACAGGCAGGCATTGAGGTGTCTGTAGGGGTAATGGAGGAAAAGGCAAAGCGCTTAAATGAAGTGTTTGTTAAATATATCACTACGGGTATGCCTTTTGTAGTTCTAAAATCTGCTGTCAGTCTTGATGGTAAAATTGCTACCCGTACGGGGGATTCTAGGTGGATTACCGGTCCTAAGGCTAGGGAATACGGGCATCGGTTGAGAGACAGATACGATGCCATAATGGTTGGAATTAATACTGTGGTGGCGGACAATCCCTGTTTGACCACCAGACTCCCCCAAGGAGGAAAGGATCCTATTCGGATAGTATTGGATAGTAAGGCAAGAATTCCCGTGGATGCAAAGGTTATTAACCATCATTCAGAGTCTCATACAATAATAGCAACCACTAACGAAGCGCCTCTGAAAAAGGTTCGCTTATTGGAAAAGGCAGGGGCAGAGGTGATTTACGCCGGGTCTAAAGGGCAAGTGGATATTAAGCTGTTAATGAAAAAATTAGCTGAAAAAAAAATAACCAGCATTCTTATTGAGGGGGGAGGCTTGGTAAACTCTTCAGCACTGGAAGCCGGAGTGGTGGATAAGGTCAACTGGTTTATCTCACCCATGCTGATCGGGGGACAACAAGCTTTAGTTCCCTTGGCAGGCTTGGGTGCCGAAAGCCTTAATGATGCGATAAATTTAGTAGATGTAAAGGTATGTAGTCTGGGAAAAGATATTTTAATAGAGGGATACATCTCTAGGGGAGAGGTGTGATTTATGTTTACCGGATTAGTAGAGGAAATAGGAGTTCTTAAGGATATCAGCAGGGGGAAGAATTCCGCTCGTTTAATTATTAAGGCAAAGTTGGTACTGGAAGATACTGCATTGGGGGACAGTGTTGCGGTGAACGGAGTGTGTCTTACGGCTGTGAAAATTGAAAAAGACTTTTTTGAAGCTGACGTAATGGCAGAAACGCTTTCCAAAACCAATCTAAACACTCTAAAAATAGGTGATACAGTTAACTTGGAAAGAGCTCTTGCCTTTGGCAGTCGTATGGGAGGGCACTTGGTTACCGGGCATGTGGATGTAGTTGGGGTTATTAAAAAAAAGGGAAAAGAAGGCATTGCAGAAATTTTCACCATCAGAGCACCGAAGGACTTTATGCGGTACATTATTAAAAAAGGCTCGGTTTCTATTGATGGAATCAGTCTTACTGTAGTTGACTTCAATAGTGATTCGTTTAAGGTTTCAATAATCCCTCATACGTTGAGCATGACGGTTTTAGGTAGCAAAAAATGTGGTGATTTAGTAAATTTAGAGGGAGATGTTATTGGTAAATATGTTGAAAGGCTACTTACTGTACAAGAAGTAAATAGGGCGGAACCTTCTGGGACAGGGATATCAGTGGACAGGTTGGGAGAATTGGGCTATCTATAGTTAACAATATTCTAGGTTACTTTATCCGCAGTAAAAAAAGAATTGTAAAATAAATTTTGTCAGGCTGATGGCAGGTAGCATCATAAGCAGGAGGGTTAAGCATGGAAGATTTCAAGTTTAATACCATTGAAGAGGTAATAGAGGATCTTCGCCAAGGTAAAATGGTGGTGATGGTTGACGATGAGGATAGGGAGAACGAGGGAGATTTGGTGATGGCCGCCGAAAAAGTAACACCTGAAGCCATTAATTTTATGGTTACTTACGGCAGAGGTCTTGTCTGTCTGCCCATTATGGGTGAAAGGTTGGATAAATTGGATATACCTGCTATGGTAACTAATAATACCGATCCTCACGGAACTGCCTTTACCATTTCTGTTGATTCGGCAGATAGCACCACTGGAATATCTGCACATGAGAGAGCAGCCACTATCAGAGCAATTATAAATCATGATACTAAGCCGGAAGACTTAAGGCGCCCTGGACACATTTTCCCGCTTCGCTCAAAAGAGGGAGGAGTCCTTAGACGTGCCGGTCACACTGAAGCCACTGTAGACCTCATGAAAATAGCGGGTATGTACCCTGCAGGGGTTATTTGTGAGATAATGAAAGACGACGGTACTATGGCGAGGATACCGGAGTTAATCCTGTTTTGTCAACAGCATAATCTGAAAATAGCAACCATTGCTCATTTGATTCAATACCGCAGAGCCAACGAAAAGCTAGTAAAAAAAGTGGACTCTGCCGACCTTCCCACCAAGTATGGAAGCTTTAAGGCGGTGGCATATCAAAGTCTGCTGGATGATAAGGAGCACATTGCGTTGGTGAAGGGAGATTTAAGTGGGGTCAGTGCCCCATTGGTCAGGGTACATTCCGAGTGTCTGACAGGTGATGTTTTTGGATCTGTGCGCTGTGATTGTGGTGAACAGTTAGCGGCAGCAATGAAAATGATCGATCAGGAAGGCGCGGGAGTGTTGCTTTATATGCGTCAGGAGGGAAGGGGCATAGGACTTCTGAATAAGATAAGGGCCTATAGACTGCAGGATCAGGGTAGGGATACTGTTGAAGCCAATGAAGAATTGGGTTTTCCGGCTGATTTGAGGGATTATGGAATTGGGGCTCAGATTTTAACGGATTTAGGCTTGACAAAAATTCGTTTAATTACTAATAATCCTAGGAAAATTGCAGGATTGGAGGGACATGGCTTAGTAGTTGTTGATAGAGTTCCGGTGGAGATAGATCCCGGCAAAGATAACCGTTTTTATCTTGCTACCAAGAAACGCAAACTGGGACATCTTTTGAAATAGTTATCAGTCAAGTAAAAGTTATTATAAATATTATGTGCACGATAATATTTGGTACAGTCTGGATTATAAAGGGGGTAGAATTAAGTGGTCAGATCTTTTGAAGGACATCTGGTTGGAGAAGGTTTGCGATTTGGCATTGTGGTGGGACGTTTTAACGAGTTTATTACCAATAAACTTTTATCAGGGGCAATGGATGCTCTTAAACGACATGGTGTAGAAAATGATGATATGGAGATTGCTTGGGTTCCGGGTGCTTTTGAAATACCTATGGCTGCCAGTAGAATGGTTGAACTTAAGCGTTTTGATGCAGTAATATGTTTAGGTGCGGTTATCAGGGGTGCTACTCCGCATTTTGATTATGTGGCTGCCGAAGTGTCTAAAGGAGTGGCAAAGGTGGGACTGGAGGGTGGTATTCCCGTGGTTTTCGGGGTCATCACAGTAGATAATATAGAGCAGGCCATTGAAAGAGCCGGAACAAAGTCCGGTAATAAGGGTTGGGATGCAGCTTCTACAGCTATCGAGATGGCTAATTTGTTTAAGGAGATGAAGTAAGAAAAATAATAATATAAGTGAGGAGATATATATGGCAATTGTTAACGAGAATTACTTAAAGCTTCAGGGAAGTTACCTTTTTTCAGAAATTGCACGCAGGGTTAATGAGTTCAAGGAAAAGAATCCCGATGCAGATATCATTAGGTTGGGAATAGGAGATGTAACCAGAGCCCTTCCTCCTGCCGTGGTGAAAGAAATGAAAAAGGCTGTTGAGGAGATGGGCAATGAGAAAACTTTTCGCGGTTATGGCCCCGAGCAGGGTTATAGTTTTCTTTCAAGCACCATTATTGATAATGACTTTAAACCTAGGGGTATTGATTTGTCTGTTGATGAAGTTTTTATCAGTGACGGTGCTAAAACCGATACCGCCAATTTTCAGGAAATATTTGGTATTAACAATGTGGTGGCAGTTACAGATCCGGTTTATCCGGTTTATGTTGACAGTAATGTAATGGCAGGACGTTCGGGACTATTTGAAGAGGGTAAATTCAGCAACATAGTATATCTTCCCTGTGTCCAAGAAAATGGGATGAAACCGGAGCTTCCCAAAGAAAAAGTTGATTTGATTTATCTTTGTTTCCCCAATAATCCCACCGGTGTTACCCTATCTAAAGACGAGTTGCAGGAATGGGTGGATTACGCAAAGGATAACTCATCTGTAATCTTATTTGATGCTGCTTACGAAGCCTATATCAGAGAAGAGGGTGTCCCCCACAGTATCTATGAGATAGAGGGAGCCAGGGAGGTGGCAGTTGAGTTTAGAAGCTTCTCAAAAACAGCCGGATTCACAGGTACCAGATGTGCGTACACAGTGGTGCCTAAAGAAGTTAAAGCTTATGATTCTTCCGGGGAAGCTCATTCTTTGAATTCTCTTTGGCTGAGAAGACAGACCACAAAGTTCAACGGTGTATCGTATCCGGTACAGGCAGCTGCAGCAGCAGTGTATTCAGAAGAAGGAAAAAAACAGGTAAAGGAAATAACAGATTATTATATGGAAAATGCCAAGATAATCAGGGAAGGACTGAGAAGTGCGGGCTATACCGTATTTGGGGGAGTAAACGCCCCATATATATGGCTAAAAACTCCTGATTCTTTAGGTTCTTGGGAGTTCTTTGATAAGTTAATGAGAGAAGCAAATGTTATAGGAACACCCGGAGCCGGATTCGGAGCCAGCGGAGAAGGATATTTGAGGCTGAGTGCCTTCGGGACCAGGGAAAATACTGTCAGAGCAGTGGAAAGAATAAAGAAAATCTCTGTTTAATAACCAAAAAACGGCCAATGGCCGTTTTTATTTTTTGTATAGGTAAGTTAAATTGCCCTTTTTACTTTTCCGCTTCTTAAACACCTGGTGCATACCATAATTCTACGGGGTGTGCCTTCAATCAATGCCTTTACTCTTTGCAGGTTAGGCATCCAAGTTCTTTTATTGCGTATATGGGAGTGGCTGACTTGCATTCCAACTTGAACCCCTTTATCGCAGATGGCGCATTTTCTTGCCATTATTACACCTCCTTTGGAAACCACAACTGATATTTTATCAAAAAATACCGTATGTTGCAAGCATCCGGGCGGAATAAAAAAAGGATAATTAAATATGCAATAAATTTATATATCGTTGACAGATGTTTATAGAGATTTGTATAATTTTTAAAATATTTGGGATTGTTGTCTGCATTGGAGGTCATTTTTTGGTCAACGCCGGGATTTGGACTTGCGAACTGAGTAACATAAAAAACATCGGACCGGCCAGAACTTTGATGCTGAAAAGACTAGGCATTAATACAGTGGGAGATTTGTTGTATTATTTTCCCAGGGAATATGACGACCGGAGTCAGAATAAATCTGCCGGGGAATATCGCAATGGGGAGCAGACTACTTTGAAGGGGGTAGTGTTGAGAACAGAGGAAAAAAGACCCCGTCGTAATCTTGTTATAACAAGGATATTCGTGGATGACGGAGCCGGTGGTTTTGTTGCGGTTTGGTATAATCAGCCATTTATAAAAAGACGTTTCACTCAGGGGAACGGAGTTTTACTTACCGGTAAAATCATTCTATTTAATAGTGAAATCCAGCTACAGGTTAAGGATTATGAAGTGATTAGACCGAAGGAGCTGAATTGGGCCGGTAAGATAACCCCTGTTTATTCTTTAACCGAAGGTATTACCCAGCGTATAATGAGAAAATTGATCGAAGAAGTTTTATTTAGCTGGGGAAAAACAATTGAAGAATTCTTGCCGGAAGAAATTTTACAAAAGTATGTTCTCCCGGAAGTAGTTTCTGCCCTGCAAGCAATGCATTTTCCCAAGTCGTTTAATGAACTTAAAATGGCCAGAAGAAGATTTGTATTTGAGGAGTTTTTCATTCATCAAATGGCGATTTCCTCAATGAGCGAAAAGTCAAAAGTAATACAAAAACAGCATTTTTATTCAGATTGTAAAGCTTATGAAAGAAAACTGTTAACTAAACTTTCCTTTCATCTCACCGACAGCCAAAAAAAGGCATGGGAAGAGATCAGAAGCGAAATGGTTTCTGGTGTCAGAATGAATCGTCTTTTACAGGGGGATGTGGGTTCAGGAAAAACGGTGATTTGTATTTTGGCAATGTTAAAGGCTGTAAGCAGCGGATATCAGGCTGCACTTATGGTACCCACTGAGATATTGGCAAAACAGCATTTTTTACATATAAAAAATTATCTGTCTCCTATGGGGATAACGGTAGAATTGATTACCGGCAGGATTAACAAAAATTACAGAAAAAAATTACTGAAAAGCTTAAAGGATGGTAAGATCGGCATTGTTATTGGAACCCATGCCATGATACAAGGGGATGTGGAATTTAAAAACCTTTCGTTGATTGTTATTGATGAACAGCATAGATTCGGGGTAAAGCACAGGGCACTTCTAAGGCAGAAGGGTGTTAATCCTGATGTGTTGGTTATGACGGCAACTCCTATTCCCAGAACCCAAGCTTTAACGCTGTATGGAGACTTGGAGGTAAGCTATATCAGGGAATTGCCAGCCGGCAGGAAGTCTGTGGAAACACTGATATGCAGTAAAAGGCAGATCGATCAGGTGTATCATGAACTAAAAGAAGCAGTGACGTTGGGGCGACAAGCGTACATAGTTTGTCCTATGGTGGAGGAGTCTGATACTTGGGATTGTCAGGCTGCTGTGGAGTTGGCAAATTTCCTTGTAAAGGGTCCCCTGTGCAATCTAAAGATATCCCTTCTCCATGGTGGAATGAAAAGCGAGGGAAAAGAAATTGTCATGGAGCAGTTCCGTTTAGGTTTTGTACAAGTATTAGTTTGCACAACCATCATTGAGGTAGGAATTGATGTTCCGAATGCTTCTTTTATGGTTATTATTGATGCGGACAGATTTGGGATTGCTCAGCTGCATCAGTTGCGTGGACGGATAGGTCGCGGTAAATATGATTCCAAGTGTTTTTTAGTTTCCGATACTGATAATCCTGATGCAATTTCCCGATTAAATGCTGTAAAAAATACTTCTGACGGCTTTATATTAGCAGAAAAGGACCTTGAATTTAGAGGGCCGGGTGATTTTGCCGGTGCTCAACAGTGGGGAATTTTGCCTTATAAGGTGGCTGATCCCATGCGGGACAGCAAGGCACTTGATTTTGCTTGTCTGGAGGCCAGAAAAATTGTAAAAAATGATTTAAATCTCCAAAATCATACAAGACTTGCTGAGGAAATGAAATTGAGATGGCAAAATGCTGAGTTTTTGCCATTTGATTGAAATTTAAGGGTAAATGATGGTTTTATATGCAAATTTACGTGTTTTATTTAAAATATAGATAAGTCAAACTAGCTAAAGAATTCATGATATTCCATTAAATACTACGAATTAAACTGAAACTACGGGACAAAATACTATCATTAAATAAAAAAGGAGGTATAATTTATGGCACGCAACAGCAACTCACGCGTTGTTCCTCAAGCAGGGAACGCTCTTGATGCAATGAAAACTGAAGTAGCAAATGAACTGGGACTTTCAAACTATGCTCAAATTGATAAAGGACAATTAACCTCTAGGCAGAATGGTTATGTCGGTGGCAACATCACCAAACGCCTGGTAGCATTGGGAGAAGCTTCTCTTGCTCAGGGAAATGCTTCTATGGGAGCTTCTGTAGGCTTAGATAGACCTCAACAGTAAGGTTAGTGGCATTGAACCGGATGACCTAATTTAGGCATCCGGTTCTTTATTATGTTGAGTTGTTACTGAAGGTAGTATTGATAGTCATCTTCAGTAAGATTTGGGTGGATTGCTTTGGTTAATCCACCAGCAATTATTTTTGATGCTCTCCTTATTAAATCGTCAATTTCTTTTGGGGTAACCATTAAGCGACCACCAAAGGGTTCCAGCACTTTTTGGATCACATCGTGGGAAAAATCGGGATTAAGCATTTGATAAAGCTTATGAAGAGTTTTACTGTTTCGGAGCTGGTCCATAAACTGTTCGATGGTATCTTGGGCGATTACCGCTCCGTGAACCACTGTGGGGACCCCTATGGCAATTACCGGGATACCCAAGGTTGCCTCATTAATTCCTAGTCTTTGATTTCCCACACCAGATCCAGGTTTTATGCCGGTATTTGCAATCTGTATCGTTGTTCCGATTCTTGATACAGTGCGGGCGGCAAGGGAGTCAATAGCTATAACCAAATCCGGCTTAATTTTTTCCACTACTCCCTTTACGATTTCGGCAGTTTCTATTCCAGTGGTTCCCAATACTCCCGGAGCAATAGCGCTAACCGGTCTCATTCCTATTTTTAGTTCTTGGGGTGCATAATTGAAGATGTGTCTGGTTACTATGGTGGAACTAACCACATTGGGACCTAAAGCATCAGGAGTGGCATTCCAGTTTCCCAATCCCACTATTAATACATGAGTTTTTTCAGGCAGATCCATTAATTTGCCCAGCATCTTTGAAACCACCAGACCGATATCATGATGGGCTTGGGGATCTCTGCCCCCTATAGCAGGAGCATCAATGGTAATATAGACTCCCACAGGTTTCCCCATTATTGATTCCGCCGATTTATTTTCAATTGATACAATGGTGACATCGGCAATGTCATAACTTTCCCGGTCCACTTTGACTCCGGGGATTTCCTGACCAGTTTTGCCTTGAATGATTTCCCTAGCTTCTAAGGCAAGATCAACATCTATACTAAACCGATTTAAAAAATTAAAATCCAAATTATTCCCCCCAATAACCTATGTTTAAAACTATATTTCCCACTTGTCATAATAAATAACCAAGGAGACAAAGATAATATAGCCCAGATAGTTATTTTTGAATTTGGAAAATCTTTATGTTATAATTTATACAAAAATCTGTCTTTATAAGAGGGTAGCAGTATTGCGCATAATAGCCGGTTGCGCTAAGAAACGATTATTAAAGGCTCCTTCCGGATGGAAGGGCAGGCCAACCGCCGATAGAGTAAAAGAGTCACTTTTCAATATTATTGGAAATTTGGTTGACCATTCCGTATTTCTGGATATCTTTGCCGGAACGGGCAGTATCGGAATTGAAGCCTTGAGTAGAGGTGCACAAAAAGCTGTATTTGTTGAAAGTAATAACAGGGCCTGGAAAGCTATAATTAAAAATTTGGAGGACGCAAAACTTATTGACAATGCAGAGATTATAGTTAAAGATGCAAATATAGCTTTAACTCAATTAAAAGCAGAGAAATTTGATATTATATTCTTAGATCCGCCATATGATCAGGGATTCGAAGTGCCCATTCTGACTAAAATTATTGAGTTGGAATTGCTGTCTGAAAAGGGCATTATTGTAGTGGAGAGCAGTAAAAGGCAGGAGCTTCCTGTTTCTATCGGAGAATATGTTCAGTATAAACAGAGAAAATACGGAGACACTTTACTTACTTTTTTCAAAAAATGAATTTATCGGAGGTTAATATTGCGAGTAGGATTATACCCGGGAAGTTTTGATCCGGTTACAAACGGGCACTTGGATGTCATTGACAGAGCTGCAGTACTCTTCGATCTGGTTATCGTTTCGGTCTCAAGAAATGAAAATAAAAAACCGCTTTTTTCCGTACAGGAACGGGAAGAAATGCTTAAAGAAATGCTTTGTAAATATAAAAATGTATCAGTAGTAAGTTTTGACGGTTTAACAGCAAAGTTTGCTCAACAGCAAGGAGCTAATGCAATAATTAGGGGACTTAGAGCTATATCTGATTTTGAAAATGAATTTATGATGGCTCTCACTAATAAGAAATTGGTTCCTTCGGTGGAAACGGTTTTCCTTATGACAAGTGCGGAGTATTCATTTATTAGTTCCACTGCTGTAAAGGAAATAGCTAAATTTAACGGTTGTGTGAAAGAATTGGTTCCCCTTGTGGTGGAAAAAAGGCTTGAAGAAAAATTCAAATCTCTTTAGTAGATTTTGGGAGGTATCACAATTTGGAGCTATTAAACGCCCTTAATGAAATGGAAGAAGTAATTGAAACCAGCTTTAAAATTCCCCTTACCAAAAGAGTAATGCTGGACGAAGAACTTGTTTTGGACATGATGGATAGAATTAGAACAACACTGCCTGAAGAGATTCGTCAGGCCAAATGGATTATTCAAGAGCGTGAAAAGGTTATGGCTGACACTAAAAAGGAAGACGGAAGACTGATGGAAGATGTTCATAAGCAGTTGGAACGACAGGTGGAAGAAAATGAAATAACTCGACTGGCTAAGGAGAAAGCGGACGAGATAATTGAAAAGGCAGAGATAATAGCTCAGGAGATAAAACAGGGCGCCAGAGATTATGCCGACGAAATCCTTAAGGATTTGGAAAACAGAACTGAAGTTATTGTTAATGAGATACAAAGTGCCAGGATGGAGCTGCAAGGTTTGAGGAGTTCTTCCAGTCAACCGGATGTCTAAGCAGTTAATAGGCATGATAAATAGTAAATAAATGTTAGGGCGACTGCAGAAATGCAACAGTCGCTCTTTTAAAATGTAAATTATTTTATTTTCAAGGTTAGATCTACATTAAACATATTGCCAAACTCAACAAGCATTTTCCAATTAGGACGGTTTTTTGATTCTTCTATAAGTGTCTTAATCGATGTTCTCATTTTTTCAGGCAGTCCTTCTCCGCAGCTGGGACAATGGGGTTCATTAAAGTTAGAAGCAATAATTTGGTATTTACCTCCGCAAGTTCCACAACCGATGATAATCATTTTACCACCACCTTTACAGGTATTATTCAACATAAAGGCGGTATTTCCTGTTTGTTACAGATAATTTTCTTAAGGAGTGTTTATGGCTCCACCCTATTTGGATGTCAGGCCGTAGTATAGCATTTTTCTGCGGACAAAAGCCAGCTGTTTTTGTAAAGGCAGCTCCATCGGGCAATTATCATCACAGGCCATGAGGGCCATGCAGCCAAAGGTTCCTTCATCAGATCCAATTACCTCAAAATACTCTGAGTTGCTTCGTTGGTCTCTTGGGTCTGTCATAAATCTGGCAACCCTGTTGATACCTGCAGCACCTAAAAAATCCTCTCTTAAATTTGCAGTTACACAGCCAGAAATACAGCAGCCGCACTCAATACACCTTTCTGCTTCATATATTTCCATGGCTACATCGTTATCCATCGGGATTTCAGGGGCTTTGGGATCAAATTCACCTTCTGAATGTATCCAGGACTCTGTCTTAAGGGATAATTCCCGAAACCAGGAACCGGTGTCCACAGATAAATCACCCAGCATTTTGAAAACCGGAAGGGGCATCAGGGTTATTGTGCCGTGCAGATCACCAACTAAGGTTTTACAGGCCAGCCGCGGTCGCCCGTTTATAAGCATGGCACATGAGCCGCAGATAGCCGCTCTGCAAACAAAATCAAACATTAGTGACGAATCTTGTTCCTCACGGATTTTATTTAATGCAACAAAAATAGTCATACCGGGTTCATCTTCCAGAAAATAATCCTGCATATAAGGCTTTATTTGTGGTTGTTGAATGTTATACCTAAAGATACTGAATCTGCGTGTTGCATTTTTAGTGTTCATCTTGGCCTCCTGATTTATTGCTGAGAGTTTATTTTGTGGGACTAGGGTTGTTGGATTCACCGTATCCCCTGTCTCCCGGCGGCAGTTCAGTGATATTTACAGGCTCATAATGTAGTTGGGGCAAGCCAGAGCCGCTTTTCCAATAAGCCAAAGTACGTTTCAACCAATTAACATCATCTCTGTTGGGATAATCTTCTCTGGCGTGACTGCCGCGGCTTTCGGTTCTAGCCAGTGCACCGTATGAAATGCATAAGGCCAGACGAAGCATTCCTGCCATCCTTAGTGATGAAGTTAACTCGGGACTGGCTGCAGAACCGTTGTTTCTAAGGGAAATATTTTCCGATCTTTCTAGGAGTTCCTGAAGTCTATCCACAGCTTTTTGTAAATCCGAGCCGTTTCTAAATATACCCACATTGTCTGTTAAAATTTCTTCCATTTCAGACCTAATACTGTAAACATTCTCATTTCCTATGTGTCCGGCAATTATTTTATTTATTTTTTCTTGCTGTTGCTTTGCAAATCCCTGTGCCAGACTGTAAGAATAGTCCAAATCATTTTCCAGTGCGTATTCTGCTACTTTTTTTCCCACTATCCATCCACTGACAATGGTTTCAGCTAATGAGTTGCCACCTAAACGGTTGAATCCATGTAAATCCCAGCAAGCAGCTTCACCCACAGAATATAAACCCTTTAATCCATAGGCCTGACCGTTGATGTCCGTTCTGATACCTCCCATACTATAGTGCTGAGTAGGGCGTACAGGAATGAGATCATGGACAGGGTCAATTCCGTTAAAATTTTGGCAGATATTTTTTATTTCCCGAAGGTTGGTGTTTATATGCTTAGCTCCCAAATGTCTTATGTCTAACCATAGATGAGGCCCATGAGGGCTATCCACTCCATATCCTTTCCGGATATGTTGAATCATTCTGCGGGAAACAACATCTCTGGAAGCCAATTCTTTTTTCTTTGGTTCATAGTCTGGCATAAAACGATAATGGTTTTTATCCAAGAGGTATCCGCCGTCTCCCCGCGCACCTTCTGTAATAAGTATCCATACGGGAACCATACCTGTGGGGTGGAATTGTACTGCTTCCATATTTCCCAAGGGTACAAGTTGTGTGTCCAAGGCAATGGACATTCCGGTGCCTTCATTGATTATAGCATTTGTTGAAGCTCCATATAGTCTGCCATACCCGCCTGTGGCAATCACGGTGGCTTTTGCTAAATAGATTCTTAGCTGTCCGGTTATCAGACATCTGGCTACCACTCCTTGGCAGGTAATTCCATCGTGAATAAGGGAGATTGCTTCTGTCCGATCGTGAACCTTTACTCCCAGCTTTATAACCATACTGTCTACTGCATATTGAAGGGTATGACCGGTGCCGTCAGCAGTATAGCAGGTTCTCCATTTAGCGGTTCCGCCAAAATCACGGGCGGTGATTAGTCCATAATTTTCTTTTTTATCCTCGATTTCTCTTCCGTCAGGAAGTACTTTTTTCCCAGGAACAACGGTATTCCAGGGTACACCCCAATGGGACATCTGCCTTACAGCCTGAGGCACTGTTTCTACAAAAAGCCTAGCTACATCTTGATCGCAACCCCAATCAGAACCCTTAACGGTATCAGAGAAATGGATATCGGAATTATCACCTTCGCCCATGGCACAATTGCCCAGAGATGCCTGACAGCCTCCCTGAGCTGCGGTACTGTGGGAACGACGTGGCGGTACAAGGCTGAGAATAATTACATCTTGTCCTTTGGATGCAGATTCAATGGCAGCTCTTTCTCCTGCCAAACCTGCCCCCACAACCAGGACATCACATACAATGGTGGTATAAGTCATTATATTGAACCTCCCAAGTTGAACATTACCCAGAGGGTGATAAGGGACAGAGTTACTATTAACAAGGTTATACTGACTGTTACATAGCTAATTGTTTTTCTGGGTAACCAGCACCATTTGACAAATTGGCGGTAAAGTCCAAAGCCAGCATGATACAAGCTCAAAAAAACTAATATTAGATAAAACCACCAGTAGGTTCTGGCACGCTCGACACTGGATACTGCTTCAATGGGCCATTGGGTTACAACCATAGTTATGTGGACAATTCCCAATAAAAAAATGGCGATTCCGGTAATAACTTGAAAGACCCAAATCCAGGTATCAGTGCCCTTTAGCATCTTGGCATGACGTAATATGATTTTTTGCTCTTGATAGCGGGCAGGAATCCTCCGGCCTGCCGTTATTGCATGGGTAATAAAAATGATTACCACCAGAGGAATACCTACATATGATAAGTAGTACTTGTCAAGATTTTCGGCATGATGTGTAAAAGCTTGCATACCAAGGAGCATTGATGATACAAAAATCATATGTGTCCAAATGAACAGCACCAGTGAAGCTCCGGTAAATAACTCTATTAGGTCCAAATAGAGTTCACCTTTTGGGTTTTTGGTAGCAATTTTTTGTGCCTGCATAAAAATTCTCCTCTTGAATTAAATCAAAATATTCAAATTATTGTAGCAAATTATCTGCCATTTAGGAATGTTTTTTGACACTGGTATATATTGATATCCATCAAATGATATCATTTTAATAAATATGATAATTTAACAGAAGCTTTGGGCAGGGTCAATATAATGGGGCAGTCGACAATGACTACCCCGTTAACATTAATAAAGACCATAGGTTTTATTAATCTCCTGTATAAAGATAATGCCTTTGCCCGGTTCATCAATTTGAAGTTCTTTTCTTATAGAAGATACAATTTTTTCAGTATGCTGTCCCTCCGAGAGTATAAGTACAATCTCTTTTTCCGGCTCAATATCCATGGAAAAAACCTTTTGGGTCTCATGGATGCCGGAGCCCCTTGCATTAATGATGGTACCTCCTCTGGAGCCTGCTTTAGTTGCAGCATCTATAACTAGTTCCGCATTACCCTTGTCAACTACCACAAATATAGCATTGTGCATTGTAGTTTCCTCACCTCGGCTTTCTTTAGGTTCGTTATAAATATTATGGCATACTCCCAACAAACTGCTGACTGAAGTTGTAAAGGCGATACCGTGATTTTTCTTATACAATTTAAAGTGTTTATTTATTTCCTCAAGGGCATTGTAAGCTATTGATTTTTCAGCAATCAGCAATACTATCTCTTTTCTGATTTCGCACAATTCAAATATTTCTAAGATTTTGCAACTAATGGTTCCGGTACCTAGAAATACAGTACCCCCCGACACTCCGCATTTTTTTGCCTTCCTTATAATTTTACTTGCATTTCCAAAGTTCACTATTACACAGATTAATTCCAGTTCTACTTTGCCAGGAGTATTATCCATACCTAAAGTCCTCCCTTAACGGATTTCAGTTTAAAAATCAAACCCAAAATCTGCAGAGTTATTAATGGTGTCAGGGCAACCATTGCAATTACTCCAAATCCGTCCACTAAAACATTTGCCCCTTCGGTTGCTTCAGCAGCCCCATGGGCGAAGGCTAATATAAAGGTGGCAGTCATTGGGCCTGAAGCAACTCCCCCTGAGTCAAAGGCAATTCCCACAAACAGTTTGGGAACGATATAAGTCAATAAAATTGCCAGTATATAACCCGGTAATAGGTAGTGCCATAATTGAATCCCGGGGATTATAATCCTTAACATTGACAATGCTACAGCCAAACCGACACCGACTGACAGTGCCACAAGTATAATATTTCTTTTTACATAACCGCTGGTAACCTCTTCAATCTGATGAGTTAATACATGAACGGCAGGTTCTGCCAAAATTGTCACCAAACCCAGTATAAGCCCCACAATAACAACGATATATTGATTGTCAAAGGATGCCAAGTTATAGCCTAATGCACTGCCCAGTTCCATAAAACCTGCATTAACACCCACTAAAAACAAAATTAATCCGATTAGGGAATATAATATCCCTTTTAGTATTCTACGAAATACTCTTTTTGAAAACTTAAAGGAAACCTTCTGGAAAAATAAAAAAATTATCAGCAGCGGGAGCAGTGCAAAAAATGATTCGGTTGCCAAAGCAGGCAACTTATTTAAAAAAGGACCTAGTACCGAAGTCGATTGGTAACCATTTGTTCCAAGGCTGCCGTAAAGTTCATCAGATTTGGATATTATGCTCATGAACATGACCGACACTATGGCCCCCACTGATGTAACGGCCACAAGACCAAAACTGTCTTTTTCGGATGCCCTGCTGTCCTTTTTGAGCACAGAAATACCCATTGCAAAGGCCAGGACAAAGGGTACCGTTAAAGCGCCGGTGGTGGCTCCCGATGCATCAAAAGATATCGCCAAAAATTCGGGAGAGGTAAATATTGCCAGGACAAAAACCAAGGCATAAAGAACGGACAAAACTTTATACAACGGTGTATTGTAAACTATTCTTAATAAGCCCAGGGTGAAAAATGCTGCAATACCCAAGGACACTATGGCAACAATGCTGACTTTGGTGATTTGACCGGATGTAACATAATCCACCTGCCCGGCAAGGATATGGAGATCCGGTTCGGCAATGGAGATGATGAACCCAAGGATCAGACCTGCCACAGCTATTATCCAAAACTTATTGGTTTTAGCCAGTGTGGAGCCCAACTCATTTCCAATGGGTGTGATTCCGATATCCACGCCCAATAAAAAAATTGATAACCCGATAATTATCAATAATGCCCCGATAAAGAATCTTGTAATCATAATCACTTCAAAAGGGGCTATGGTGAAGTGTAGGATTAATACTGCAATTGTTATGGGAAGTACTGCATAGAGAACCTCTTTAATTTTTTCCACCAGTATGCTCAAATATCGTTCACTTCCTTTCAATCAGTTACAGGCTCTGATACCCCCTCCGGTAAAATGCAACAAGTTAATGAACTAATTTCTTAAATCAAACAGTTCTGATAATATATTTATGTTAAATAAAATATAACATAAAATGCTAGCTTTTAGACAGGAAAAATACCAATGATTATGAAAATTCATTGGTATTTGAAAAAGATTGCTGAAGAATATTTAAGTTTTTTTAAGGGGAACAGGCAGGATGAAATCTGAATTGCAAATGGCGCAGGCAATAAGATGGCTGCAGAAGGGATATTGAAATGAGGTGTTATAGTAGGGACTATAAGGCCCATAATAATCTTCCACAGGACCCATATTCATCATTGGGTTGCCGCATATGCAGATGTATTCAGGTGTTATTATTCCGTTGCACATAGGGCAAATAGTTGACATACCTAAGTCCCCTTTGATTTAGAAAAATAAATCCCCAAAGAGGGGATTATTTTCATTAGTCTATTATTGCTCCATCTGTCTGGCTAGAAACCCGGCGGCTGTTTCCGCCAGTTTGGTTTCCAAATTGGTCATTTGTACTTTTTCCCTGGAGGCAATAACTACGGTGCCTATTGATATTCCTTCGGATATTATGGGAGCCATCACAATACTTTCAAATATTGACTTAGGATCTTCTGTAATGTTGGAAGAGGAGGTAAATATCTGTGCTTTTTTGTTTTCCATTACTTCCTCTACAGCGCTGCTGATGGTTTGATTCATAAGTTCTTTGGTATTTCTACCAGCAACTGCTACAACACTATCTTTATCTGTAATAATCGCGGTATGTCCCAGGGCTTCATTAAGGGATTCGGCATATTCTTGGGCAAATTGCCCCAGCTCATTTATGGGTGAGTATTTCTTAAGCATTATTTGCCCTGCTCTGTCAACATATATTTCCAAGGGGTCTCCATTGCGTATTTTTAAGGTTCTGCGGAGTTCTTTAGGTATAACAACCCTGCCCAGATCGTCAATTCTTCGGACTATTCCCGTTGCCTTTGCCAATGATTGGTTCACCTCCTTTTGGTTTTCTATACTTATAGTTCCTTTTTTTAAAAAAAATATGCCATAGAAGGTATAAGCAGAATAAGTAAAATATGTCAGTAAGCTACGTATTATTACTGCAATAAAGTGAAATTCCATATAATGTTAGTGAGATGAATACCTTGGAATTTTTTAGTTATTTAAAGCAGTTAACGTTGATTTAGATGGGATGGGAAAAAAATATTATACAGTATTGCACATAATATTAAAATGAGTAAGGAAAGAAAAAATATTCCTAGTAGTTGAAGTGCCATTAACGAAGGTGCTGTTCCTTGGATTTTGTCCAAAGTGGCAACGGCAGGTACTGTCAATTTTAGTGCCATTGGCATTGCGGGGCCGAAAAAAAGAGCGGTATAAAGTGCTGCCAGGACAGCTTGGGCAATTCTTGAGAGTATGTAAGGGGTAATTCTAATATCTGTATCACTGAGCATGCTGATAACCTGGGTTTGTGCGGAAAGCCCGCTCCAGCCAAGTATGGCAGACGCGGCCATTAGCTGCTGCAATAAAGGTGCGGAGGCTTCACTGGCCATTTTTGTGCCAATGGTAAGTTCAAATATACCGCTGGATATTGGAGATAATAAGTTCGATGAGAGCCCTAGGGGAAGTAAAAGCACGCCAAATAAATGGGAAAGCTGGCCGATAAAACCTACCTCCGTAAGTAGCCGGATTAAAACCGAAAACAGTGTAATAAAGCCACCGATAGCTATAAGGTTGTTAATAGAGTTTACCGTGGCATCACCGATTATTTTGCCGACGGGACGTTTTTCTTTTTCCCAGGCAGCGGTGAGCTCCTTCAGTGCTATATAAAAAATATGTCGCTGTTTGTATGAATGCTGAACGGATTTTTCCGGATCATTGCTCCCATAAAAACGTAATAACAGGCCCACACTGATATTGGCTAGGTAATGGGATCCTGCAATAATCGCAGCAAGTTCAGGTTTCCCGAACATACCCACTGAAACGGCTATAATTAGAAAAAGGGGACTTGAATTACTGGTAAATGATACTAATCTTTCCGCTTCAAATTTGGTGCAGAGTCCTTCAGAACGAAGTCGGGCAGTAATCATGGCGCTGATGGGATAGCCGCTGGTGTATCCTACACAAAAAACAAAGGACCCGCAACCCGGCACATTAAAAAGTGGCCGCATTATTGGTTCCAGCATGACGCCCATAAATTTCACCAAGCCAAAACTCATCAGCAGTTCTGATGCGATAAAAAAAGGCAGCAACGAAGGGAATACAATATTCCACCATATACTGAGGCCGCTGACCGCCCCTTTATAGACAGTTGCAGGCTGTATTATCATTGCTACGGTGAATGCCAAAGCGCCAACAGTCCAGAAGGTTCCGGATATTCTTTTCCACCTATTGGGGGGAGTATCACTGAGCAGCATCATTAAAGTGCCTCCAAGTTTTACTGGTAAAGATTTCTTACCTGATTTATACTTTAATTAACGGGCAATTAGACCCACAATTAAATCAATGCCATCCTAAATCCAGCAACAAGTTGACACCGTTGATTTATACTTAATCCTTGACAAAGATAGCGGCACTTTAATATAATTTCATTTGTGATATGGAGAGTTGGATCGTGATCTCATTAGATATTACAAAAATAAAAGATAAGCTTGGCAGCGTCCTAAAAATCGATGTTTTATTTGAAATGGACCCTTTGCAAAGCCAGCACGGACAATTATTTTCAAATTCTCCCCTTAAATTAAAGGGAGTTTTGACAAATGAGGACGGTATCGTATTCTTAACCGGACTTATTGAGGGAGAAGTGAATATTTCTTGCGGGCGTTGCCTGGAACTGTTTAATATGTCCATTGCTGCGGAAATAAATGAAGTGTATTATAATGAGACAATGGATAGTGATCAGGTTGACGAAGATTGGATTCCTTTTCGAGGCAATGAACTAGATGTTACCTCAGAAGTGGTTAAGGCAATGATATCCTCTTTACCTATGAAAGTTCTTTGTAATCAGGAATGTAAAGGGTTATGCCCAGGATGTGGGATTAATCTCAATCAAGACCAATGCAGTTGTAAAGGGGAAAATATTGACCCCCGCTTAGAAGTGCTAAAAAATTTTTTAGAGTAGAGATTTCAAAGGAATGTAGGTCGCGTGTAACGAGAGTTTAAAGGGGGTGCGTAAAATGGGGGTACCTAAGAGGAAAAAATCTAAACAGAGAGTAAGGCAGCGCAGGGCAGCAAACGTTAATCTTGTTGTTCCTAACTTGTCTGAATGTCCTCAGTGTCATGAGCTAGTAGTTCCCCATACAGTTTGCAGTGTATGTGGATACTATAAAAACAAGGAAGTATTGAAGATTAATTCATAGCTGAGATTAGAAGCCTGCATTTTATAGCAGGCTTTTTGCTTAAATTCTATCTGTCAATTGCTAGTGCAGATCCAATAATAATAAATAATACCAAAACTGTGATCGACATATAATTATAGAGGAATACAGAAGTCAGAATCCAGAATCCAGAATTTAAGAAGTGACTTTCTGTCAATTGTTGGGGTAGGCCTCACAAATGTAGAGTAAATAGTACCAGCGGTGGTTGACTATGTGGTCAGCCACCGCTTATATATTAAATTAGTGAATCTTGGTATAAGTAGGGGTGC
>CAZHAJ010000014.1:0-23372 GCA_964530215.1 uncultured Peptococcaceae bacterium
ATAAGCAAAGTTTTTCAGCTCATTATAATGGGTGGTGGCAACTGTTCTGGCACCCGAGAGGTGAAGTTTTTCCAATATTGCTTTAGCTAAAGCTGAGCCTTCGGACGGATCTGTCCCGGCACCTAACTCATCCAGTAATACAAGACTGCCATTGTCCGCCTTATTAAGAATATCTACTATGTTAGTCATATGGGATGAAAAAGTACTCAGGGACTGCTCGATACTTTGTTCATCACCGATATCTGCATATATATTATTGAAAACACCAAAAAAAGTCCGTTCATCTGAGGGAACATGAAGACCTGACTGAGCCATTAGTACCAACAAGCCGATGGTTTTAAGGGTTACTGTTTTGCCCCCGGTATTAGGTCCTGTAATAACCAGCGTATCAAACCCCTGTCCCAGGCTGACTGAAATAGGCACAACGTCCCCCTTTAACAGGGGGTGACGGCCGTATTTTATATCAAGATGGGGCCCGGATTTTATTTCCGGAGCCCATGCCTTAAGTTTTAGGCTATATCTGGCTTTAGCCATTATAAAATCTAATTTGGCTAAAGCCTGCAGTGACATTATTAACTCGTTATAAACCATAGATACTGCAACAGAAAGTTCTGATAGTATTCTAGATATCTCCTGCTTCTCGGCAGCTTGCAGCCGGCGAACCTCATTATTTGCTTCCACCACTGGCATAGGCTCAATAAAAAGAGTGGCCCCACTAGCAGATTGATCGTGTACTATTCCGGAAACTTGAGCACGATACTCCTGCTTAACCGGTATTACATATCGATTTTCCCTGATGGTGACAATGGGATCTTGCAGATATTTCTGATAAGATGCCGAACGAATGAAACTGTCCAAGCGTGTTTTAATTTGACCCTGAGCATTAATCAACTGCCTTCGTATCTGTCCTAAAGCACCGGATGCATTGTCAGATATCTCTCCCCCAGGCATGATAGCATTATTAATTCTCTGATCTAGATCGCCAAAACTGCCCAGAGAATCAGATATCTCTGATAAAAGGGGATATCTTTGATTTTTATCATTGAAGAACCTCTTAATTCTTTTTATGGAATATACCGTTCTGCTTATCTCAATTAAACCTTCTGGCTCCAATACTATACCCCGGGAACTATTTTCCGCCTGCTCCCGGACATCGTACCAACCACCGATTTCAGCAGCGGGATCAAGGCGCATAAGCTCCCTTCCCTCTGTGGTCTCAGCCTGCCAAATTTTAATTAAATCAATACTGTCAGTGGGCAACAAGTCCAAAACCATCTCCCTACCCAAGGGAGAACCTGTAAGCTCAGCCAACTGCTCTATAATTTTATGATATTCAAGTCTTTTCAAAGTCTTAGTATCCATAATAACTGCTCCTTCAGCCGGCAACTGCCGGTACTTAGAAAGCACTTACACACCTCTATAAAAATGACCTTTTGTTAAACCTGCTCTATTTAACAAAGTCATCTTTTTACGAGCCTCCTCCAGATGCCGGAGCTTTAAATCTCCTTTTATAACAGCATCAATGACTGCCCGATATGCCTTTACGGTATCTTTCACATATCCCGGACCTTCCCGAGCAGCTTCAATGCGAACTGCACATACACCACTGCGGTATAGCTCCGGCAAATCATCCAATAAACAGAGATCCCTTGAATTAAATAAATGCATTCGACATTTATCATCTGATTCAACCGGAAAAAAAGCACCTGTACGATCTTTTAAACGAAAACCACCTTTTATACAAGGCATGGTTTTACATTTTTTTGTATCAGATCCTGTACAGGCCCCGATAACACAGTGTTCAGTCACCATCAGCTCCATAGCTCCCTGAACCAAGACTTCCACCGGATAGGACTGGGATAATCTGTTAACTTGTTTAACGGTAAGCTCAGGAGATATTGCAACTCTGTGCGCTCCCAGTCTCAATAAGTAGTTAACAGAAAATTTATTGAAAGCGTTTAAACCATAATCAGCTATCAATGATACCTCAGGCATATCTCTGCGCAAAGCACTCATTATGCCCAAATTACCAGCCAATACACCGCTGACAGGCACCCCTTTAATAAGTTCAATAATATTTTCCATGTCTTTGTCTTTGATTACTCTGGGAGTCTGCAGTATTAGTTCTAAGCCCCTGCCCCTGCATATGTCGGCTGCCTGAATAAGATCTTTTCTGCCCACTCTCGGTTTTGAGCGAAACTGATGCAATCCAAAGTAAACTATGTCTGCTCCCTGTTCAACCGCCGCCCTATATGAATTAATATCCCCCACAGTTACTGCCAGCATCATGCCTTTATCAGCATTACAACTAATTCTTGATGTTTCTTCTTTGTAATGCATCTCCAACCTAGATTGAAATATCTCCGAACCCAAAGCCGGAACCCTTCTATCCATTAACGTGATATCTTTCATAGCCTCAACAATCTTTCTACGAACCTGATTTATCTCACTCAAAGGGTAAATTACCTTCCCCTGTATATCGCAGCTTATTGCTGACAGTTCAAAAGGAGTATTACCTAGTCTTATCAACTGTTCCGTCAATATTTTTTCATCTATAGGTCTGTTTTTAGCCAATTGCCCTAAGGTTTCAGTAGATGCTTTAACCACCCTTCCCTCAGGGTCTTTAACAGTAACTAGTAGTGGCTTATTTAACCCGCCTTGCACCTCAAAAGCCAAAGGAATCTTCTTCCCTGTTCCTCTGGCTGTATTAAAGCTGTTCCTGGCCCACTGCATTAATTTGGAGTCAAAAGTCTTAAAAACTCGATCCCCAGGTTTGATTTTTCCACTGACAGCAATCTCCACAATATCACCGGCAGCGGCTATTTCCACCTTATTGCCACGAATGAAAATGTCGCCCACAATAAATCCTACTCGTCCGCCCTCTGTAACCCATATCTCCAAACCATCCCCTGTATAAAGCGATCTATCAAGGCTTACTTCCACTAACCCGGCCTTATGGTTTATCCCCTTTACTCTGCCCAGCATAATTCCTCTATTATTGGGCCTCTTATAGCTCATCATTTTTTTGCCTTGCCCGCCAAAAAAATACCCCGTAGTGAAATCTCTGTTGAAAATCTGGGTAAGAGCCTCATTCTCCTGATCACTAACCCAGTAAGGTTGGCCGGAAAAAGCTCGATCAATCAACCTGCGATAGATATTAACCACGGTGGCAACATACTCCGGTTTTTTCATCCGTCCCTCTATTTTAAAGGAATCAATTCCAACAGCAATAAGTTCCGGCAAATGACCGCTGATATTTAAATCCTTGGGACTTAACAAGTACTCCCCGGTAATATCCTGATCAGATAAAATACTGTTGTCTTTACCCAGCAATTTATAATTTAGTCTACAGGGCTGTGCACACCTACCCCGGTTTCCGCTTCTTCCCCCAATCATGCTGGACATTAAACATTGACCTGAATAGGAAATACACAATGCACCATGAATAAAAACCTCTATATCAGCATGGGTATTTTTCTTAATTTCCTCAATTTCAGTCAACTCCAACTCTCTTGCCAACACAATCCTGGAAAATCCGTCATTGAGCAGTTGTTTTACACCAAGAGTATTATGAATAGTCATTTGAGTACTGGCATGAAGAGACAGCTCAGGCAAAATTTTTCCCGCTAAATAGGCAAGCCCTGCATCCTGAACAATTACTGCGTCAACCCCATAAGTTTGCAACTTATAAAGGAAGTACAAAGCGTCCTTCATCTCTTCATCCGAAACCAATATGTTAGCGGTTACATATATTTTAACTCCATGATAATGGGCATATCTGACTGCTTGAGCAATCTCCTCATCATTAAAGTTTGCTGCTGATTGCCTTGCATTAAATAATTGTCCACCAAGATAGACCGCGTCTGCCCCATTTTCTACTGCTGCTATTAAAGATTCCCAACTGCCTGCAGGTGCTAATAGTTCCGGCTTTTTCATATCTTCTCCTCATAATAGTATGCCGATAAAAAATGCTGTTACAGCCATAGAAGTATCCCGGCTGAAAATGGAACTTATACAGCACTAGGATCTTTTATACCTTATTAAACCGGAGCAGGGCACAACCTCAACACCTCTGGACTCCAAGGCATCTAAAATTAAATTCATCCCAATGGAATCACTGGCCATATGCCCGGCAATTATAACATTGATATGATTTTTTTCCGCTTCTTTACGATGTTTTTCACCCATATGCATAACAATAAGAGTCCCCACTCCTGCTTGGGACAGCTTGCAGTAAGCATCTTCAGAACCGCTGGTACCTCCGGTCATGTCCACTAAAACCTTTCCAGCCTTACGATCCTTTGAACCGTTTATTATGGTGGGTCCGGCTCCCAATTTTATTGCTTCGGAGTATTCATATTCTTTTTTCAGAAGATTTACCACATCACCAACAGTCTCAGGGTTATTTTGATCTATTTTTCTTTGCAAAAGGGAAACCACCTGGTTGTCCGCAGGAGTATGAACACACATCATGGGAAAACCCAACAGCTTAGCGGCATCCACTCCTCGGTTATGGTTAAGCGGCAAGATATTGCGTTTTACTTCCCCTATCCTTGCGGCTAGTATTCCCTCAGCAACATTTATAGGGACTCCGGCTTGAGCCAAAATATCTTCCTGTAAGCTCATAACTTTATATAATGAAACCAATGCTTTCCCTTCAGGATGATGAGAAATGATTAAATCTATGGGCATACCTTTTTGGCTCAGACGATCAGCCATCAACACTTCGCCCACTTCAATATCTATACCCGCCATTACCCTTTTTACTTCTTTATCCGGCTCTCCTGTCAGCATCCTGGTGTCCCCGTATGGGTTAGTCAGACAATCTAAATCATATTCATTTTTCTCATCTTCCTTTAAATCCTCATATCTCTTTTTTTCTTGTAGCAAGATATTATTGATTTTCTCCGAACCCCTGGGGTCCGCCTCAATGCCCATATTTACCGCTAAATCATAGATTTCCTTAATTTTCATATTTATCTCCCCTTTCAACTATTTCCTTGATATATAATCATTACCCTTTAGATAAAATCTTAAAGGAAGATCTTGGGCAGCACTGATACCAATTCTGGTGGTGACAAGCACACTTTCTTCGGAAATAGAAACTCCGTTCATTATAACTAAAGGTTTTCTGGTAAGGTTATGCCCATACATCTCAGGTCCGATACCCATTGCCTGAACCAATTTAGCGGGACCGGAACATAATTCCTTTAGCACCTCCCTGCCCCTTCTTTTCTTCATCAGGTCAATACCTGCCACCGGTTCTAAAGCTCTGAGCAAAACTGCCTCTGCCACACCCTGGGGAGCTGTTACCACATTAAAACAGTAATGCATCCCATAAGTAAAATAAATATATGCAAATCCCGGGTCCCCAAACATTATTTTGTTGCGAGGGGTCATCCCTTTGTTTGCATGACATGCTTCGTCTCCCTGCATATATGCTTCTGTTTCTACAATTATACCCGCTGTGATACCTTCCGGGGAATAATGCACTAAAAGTTTACCCAGTAGTTCTTTGGCTATCGTTACAGTATCCCTGTTATAGAAATTGCTGTCTGGCAAATCTTTTTCAATAAATATTTTCATCCGATACCTCACCGAACATTAAACCCTTAAGTGAAATTTGTACTCATCTCTTTATTTCACTTAGCAGTCGATTCAACTCATAGGTGTTAATTATATCACTGGATCTAAGCCCGGCTCTGCGGGCAACAGCTACCCCATACTCCATTTCATCCAAATGTACAAGACTGTGAGAATCAGTGTTAATTACAATTTTCACATCAAGTTCCGCTGCTTTCCGAGCATTTTCCTCATTTAAATCAAGCCTGTCGGGAGACGAATTTATCTCCATTATTTTGCCATGACGGGCTGCGGTCTCCAAGACTTTATCAACATCAATATCATAAGCATTCCGGGTACCCAAAAGCCTTCCCGTTAAATGCCCAATAATATCCACATGCTTATTCTCCAACGCTTTAATGACTCTTGAGGTAATAGTTTCCCTATCCTGCTTAAAACCACTGTGTACAGAAGCTATTACCACATCAGCTCTCTCCAAAATTTCATCATTCATATCTAATTCTCCATCAGAAAGGATATCTACCTCAATCCCCTTCAGAATTCGAAATGCTGTATTATCTTTATTTAAATCGTCTATATATTCATACTGCTCTCTTAATTTAACCGGTTCTAATCCTCCGGCGATTTTAAGGGACTGTGAATGGTCAGTTATCGCAATATATTGATAGCCTTTTTGCTCTGCCCTTTTAGCAATATCTTCAATAGGCGCATTGCCGTCACTCCAGCTTGAATGTATGTGCAGATCACCGCAAATATCATCAATATTTACAAGGGATGGAATAACGCCTAACCTTGCTGATTCTACCTCTCCTGCTCCCTCCCTGAGTTCCGGAGGAATGTACTGCATATTTAAGTGTGAATATATCTCTTCTTCGGAATTAAATTCTTTCTTGTAATTAGAAACATCTCCACCCCGGGCAATTATACCTGCTAAATCCACATCTTCCGCACATTCTGCCAAATCCCTAAGATGTTCTTTACTTCCTGTTTTTTGCAACAGCGCAAGGGGGTAATCCTCTTGATCAACCACCGCCAATTCAACCTGAATCCCCCATCTAGTGAGACACCTGATAAACTTATCTTCCTTATCCAGAATTTTAATGAAATGAGGATGATATGCAAAGCTTTCAATAACTGATTCAGGTTTAGAGGAAACCACCAGCACATCAAGGTCCCCCACCATCTCTTTCCAGCGACGAACACTGCCTGCTGAAGATACCTTATCCACTCCGGATAAATTTTCCAAATACCCTGTCAATTCAGATAATAATTCCCTAGCCAGAGAA
Source organism: uncultured Peptococcaceae bacterium (assembly GCA_964530215.1). Classification (GTDB taxonomy): domain Bacteria; phylum Bacillota; class Desulfotomaculia; order Desulfotomaculales; family Desulfocucumaceae; genus JAAXTT01. Next base: position 6,870 of record CAZHAJ010000014.1, read on the forward strand.
AGACGGAACTTTTTATTATCACTTCTGCTTTTGATCATGTCTATATTTCTGATTATTTCCATTTCGGTTTTTATACCAATGCCCTTTAACCCTCTAAGTTTGCCTTTACGGGCTGCATTTTCCAGTTCATGGATGCTTGTAATCCCTAAGTTTTTATAAAAAAAAGCAGCTCTTTTAGGACCTATTTCCGGAAGAACCATTATCTCCGGCAAACCACTGGGTATCTCTTTACGCAGCCTCTCAAGCTTGTCTATTTTACCCTTCTCAAGCAGTTCTCCCACCTTGGCAGTAATCCTTTTGCCAAGCCCCGCTACGGATGCCAGAGTGTTTTTTTTATACATTACTGATACCGGTTCTTCTAAAGAAGAAATGACCTTGGCTGCTCGACGGTAGGCACGAATTTTAAAAAAATCTTCTCCGCTTAGCTCCATTAAATCAGCCAATTCACTGAAAGCCCAAGCTATTTCGACATTACGCAAAACAATAATCCCACCAGACTTATAACTATTACTCCATAGCTTCATTATAGTAGATTCTTCACATATAAAGTCTTTGCTTTTAACCTAAAACTTATAACAAGTACTATGGAAAATTCATGTAACAAAGTTTATCTATGTGTTTTACAAACTCTAGATAAAAAGCCCTCTTCTAAAGAAGAGGGCTTACGAGACCTTCTTCAGTTATCCGCTGTCAATAAATTTATCCTGACCTAAGATCTTAACTCAACGCCAAACTCTTTTTCCAAGGCTTCTGCTACAGACTTTAATGTCTGATTTATTTCTTGATCGGTAAGGGTTCTGTCTTGGGCACCAAAGCTAAGGGAAAAAGCTATGCTTTGATGACCCTCTTTTACTTGCTTGCCTCGATATACATCAAATACATTTACCTCTTTCAGATATTGACCGCCGGTCTTTTTAATTATTTCTACAATGTCCTGAACAGCTAGGTCATTACTTGCAACTAAAGCCAAATCCCTTTCTATGCCTGGGTATTTGGGGAGGGGACTATACTTAATAGGCTGTCCCGCTGCTTCCAACAGAACACTGAGATCCACCTCCAATGCAACTACATCTTTAGGCAAATGATAATTTTCGATAACATCGGGATGAAGCTGCCCCAAAACTCCGGCGGCTTTATCCTTAATTATTATTTTAGCAGCTTTACCCGGATGAAATGTTGCGTTTTCTGTCTCACGGACAAATGAATAATTCACTAGCGATATCTTTTTAAATAATATCTCCATTATACCTTTGAGATAATAAAAATCAAAAGCTTTGCCCGGACTGTTCCACCCCGATACAGTACCTCCCATAGCTGCAATTGACAAAATGGGTTTTTCCTCGGAAAGTTGCTGTAGTTTTGAGGATAAAAATACTTTGCCCAATTCAAAGACAGCTAAATCAACTTCTCGCCTGTTTGCATTTCTAGATAAAGTTTCTAATAGCCCCGGTAACAAAACTGTCCTCATTACAGATTGATCTTCACTTAAAGGATTCTGTACTTGAATAAGTGACGCCAAAGGACTGTCCTTGGATATCTGCATCTTTTGGACAAAGGAAGGATTGGTAAAGCTGTAAGTTACAATTTCATAAAGACCCAGAGAAGACAGACAATCTTTTACCGTTGCTTCTAAGGCTTGTGCCTCTGTTCTGTTGCCGTAAGTAGACGAACCGCAAGGTAGGGTGTTGGGAATTTTATCATACCCATATATCCTTGCAACTTCCTCAATTAAATCTTCCTCAATGGACACATCAGCTCGATGTCCGGGAACCGAAACTAACAACTGCTCACCATTATCATTAACCCGAAACTGCAGACGAGTTAATATATCCACAACTTCTTCACGAGGCACTTCTACGCCCAGCACATAGTTAAGTCTTTTGGGGCGTAATATAACGGTTTGTTTAATCTTATCACCTGGATAATTGTCAACAGTTCCAGCCTTAACCTCTCCGGCACCGATCTCCAGTAAAAGGGTTGCAGCCCTATGGGCTGCTCTCTCACAGGAAGTAATGTCTATCCCCTTCTCAAAACGCGATGAGGATTCGGACCGCAGTCCCAAAGTTTTGGAGGTTCTTCTTATACTTATGGGATCAAAATATGCTGACTCCAATAAAACTCTATTAGTGGTTTCGGTAACTTCAGTATCCAAACCTCCCATTACACCTGCCACCGCCACAGCTCCACCGGGATCTGCGATAACAAGCATATCCTCAGAGAGCTTCCTGTCACAACCATCTAAAGAAATCAAGTTTTCTTCGGACTTTGCCCGTCTGACAATTAGTTTTCCTTCCACCAGTTTATCATAATCAAATGCATGAAGCGGTTGACCCATCTCTAACATCACATAATTAGTAATGTCCACGATATTACTAATGGGCCGAATACCTGCAGCCCTTAGTCTATCCTGCATCCAACCAGGTGAAGGGCAGACCTTCACATTTGTAAAGAGCTTCGCTGTATATCTCTTACAAAGATCGGCATCCACTATATCAACGCTCACATCTGTAATATCATCAAAGTTCTCTGAACTTATTATCTCGGGCATCTTCAGCTCTTGCTTTAGCAATACTGCAACTTCTCTGGCTACCCCCACCATAGATAGACAGTCACCTCTGTTAGGGGTTAATTCCAAATCAAAAATAACATCATCTAATCCCAAAGCATTTATTATATCAAGACCCAACGGAAGTTGAGAATCCAAAATCATAATACCCTGGGCCTGTTCAGGAGACATGATACTGGGGTCTAAACCCAATTCCTGACCGGAACAAAGCATACCTCTGGATTCCACACCTCTTAATTTAGTCTTTTTTATTACCAGATCCCCAGCAAGCTTTGCACCTTCCAAAGCTACCGGCACAACATCACCGGTTTTAATATTTGTGGCACCGGTTACTATCTGCACAATATTTTCTTCACCGGTTGATACCTGACAAATTACCAGTTTATCTGCGTTTGGATGAGGAGAAATATCGGTGATTTTCCCGGTGCAGACCTTTATTATCCCTTCACCTGGCCTATGAATCCCCTCTACTGCCAAACCTGAGAGAGTCAGCTTCTCAGCCAATTCTTCAGGTGAAACATTTATATCCACGTACTCCCGCAGCCATTTAAGAGAAACCCGCATTACGGCAACTCCTCCTGAAAAAATTATATTTTAAAACTGTTTAAGAAAACGTTTATCGTTATCAAATAATACTCTGAGGTCATCTATTCCATACTTTAGCATAGCGATGCGCTCCACACCCATACCAAAGGCAAAGCCGGTAACTTCCTCGGAGTTATAGCCCGACATTTCCAAAACTCTGGGATGCACCATTCCACATCCTAATATTTCTAGCCATCCACTGTGAGAGCAAGTTCTGCAGCCGATACCCCCACAAATTACGCAGGAGATATCTACCTCTGCACTGGGTTCAGTAAACGGGAAATAGCTAGGTCTGAACCTGGTTTTAGTCTCTGCACCAAAAATTTCTTCAGCAAAGATTTGCAACACCCCTCGCAAATCGGACATAGTGATTCTGCGATCGATGGCCAATCCTTCTATTTGGTGAAACATTGGAGAATGGGTAGCATCGTCATCACGTCGGTAAACTTTGCCGGGAGCTATTATTTTTATCGGTACCGACGGTGCCGCTTTCTCCATAGTTCTTACCTGCACCGGTGATGTGTGGGTTCTTAGCAGCACTTCCGGCGATATAAAGAAAGTATCCTGCATATCTCTGGCGGGATGATCTTTAGGCAAATTCAATGCCTCAAAATTATAATAATCCGATTCCACCTCTGGGCCTTGGGCAATACTAAAACCCAAACCTAAAAAAACATCCTCGATTTGGCGGGTAACCAACGTAATGGGATGAAGCCTTCCCACCTCAAAGGCACTTCCCGGCATTGTTATATCCAGCTTATCTGCATCTAACTGTTGCTTTTTAAGGTGTTCTTTAATTGCAGCAATTCTGTTATTAAGCTGAAATTCTATTTTATCCCTGACCTCATTGGCTATTTGTCCTATCCTGGGTCTTTCAGTCGGCTGCAGGGACCCCATTCCCCTTAAGACCCCTGTTAGATTCCCTTTTTTTCCCAGGTAGCGCACCCTTATATCGTTAAGCTCATCCAGATTCTTGGCGCTGGTCACCTCTTCCAATGCCTTTGCCTGCATTTCATATAATTCATGTTCCAACTTTTCTCACCCCGGTTAACTTATAATAAATAAAAAAACCATCCCTCATAGGGACGATGTCTCGCGGTACCACCCTGATTGTTTAATTCTAAACCCCTCAGTTGAATGCAACATTTACATTCACTCCTTGTAACGGCAGGACACAACCGGCTACACCTACAGTGCAATATCCTCCACCTTCAGCTGCAGTTCAGGGGTGAATTCACGGATCGCTGTCCAATGAAAAGGCTTTCAGTCACGACCTTTCCTCCCTGAAAAGAGCTAATCCCCTACTAATCCCCGTCATAACATTTTTCGATTTAATTAATGTATTACCATTTTTTTATATAGAATGTATGCATTTACCGAGCCCGTTGCAACGAATAGCCTCCAAAAAAATTCGGCGGTTAATAACACTTAACCACAACCTTTCCCACTTTTTTTGGGACCTTTCGCATTTAATTATATCACATGAAAAAAATCAAAACAAGAAACTTTGCTGACCCTGATTAGCATCCTGTCATTAATTCTTATTCCCCAGCGATATTTGGAAAAGCATTATGGAAGCTGCCACAGCAACATTTAGGGATTCGACATTGCCGGCCATTGGCACAGTTACCTTTTTATGTGGTAGCATATAAAAGTCTGTTGACGCACCTTCTGCTTCACTTCCCACCAGCAAAACCGACGGGCTTTTCAAATCGACAGAGTTTAGCAGAGATCCTCCCCTGGGAACTCCCATTAACAACTGCCACTCATCATCAAACAGCCGAATGGGTAAATCTTTTATCAAAATGTTGTTAATAACGGGAAGGTGAAAAATGGAACCCATGGTGGCCCTAAGGGCTTTATCATTATATATATCCACTGTTCCGGACATTAATATAACACCCTTTGCCCCGAATGCATGGGCGCTTCGTATAATGGTTCCTAAGTTTCCGGGATCAGCTACACCATCAACCAGTACTATAATAGGGCTCTTTATCATTTCTCTGTCATTAACATGAAAAACTTCTTCAATGGTCCATTCCTTCATTTCACAAACAGCCATTACCCCTTGGGGAGCTTCGGTGGACGCAAGATAATTAATTATACTTTTCTCCACTGAAATCATTCTTGCTCCCTGTTCACCGGCCCAAGACAATAATCTCTGGCCTCGTTCCGAATCTATAAGTTCAAGAGAGTATATCAAGCTATCTATTAAGCCCTGCGTTCTTAGTGCCTCTTCTACAAAACGAACCCCTTCCACTAGAAACTTTTTCTCGGACTCCCTAAACTTTCTCTTCTTTAGCTTTTGATAGTACTTAATCATGGGATTTTGCATACTTTGTATAGGTTTCATGCAATCACATCCAATTAATATGCTTTGTGCCAGCTAAATATCATGACGATATAAGAATCGAAAAGCATGGCTCGCAAGCCATGCTTTTCTTATGTTAGTATCAATAATGACTAGTTTCTTGACTTTGCCATTTCAACAAGCTGGACAAAAGCCTTGTTATCGTTAACCGCCATATCCGCCAACAATTTCCGGTTAATATTTACCCCGGCATCCCTTAATCCTGCCATAAACCTGCTGTACGAAATTCCGTTCATTCTTGCAGCTGCATTAATTCGTGCAATCCAAAGCTTTCTGAATTCCCTCTTTTTATTCCTTCTATCCCTATAAGCATAAGACAATGACTTCAGCAATTGGGTTTTGGCCACCCTATACAGCTTGCTTTTTGCACCTCTGTATCCCTTTGCCAGTTTTAAAACTTTCCTATGCCTATTACGTGAAACCACACTGCTTTTAGCCCGTGGCATAATGTCTCCTCCTTACTCTACAAGTTAAATTGCATATTTTAATAGGGCAACATTTTTTCCAGTACCCGCTGATCTGTAATATGAACAATAGTTGATTTTCTTAATTCTCTTTTTCGCTTAGCTGATTTTTTTCCCAAAATATGACGGTGGAAAGAATGAGAGCCTTTAAACTTGCCGGTCCCTGTCTTTTTGAATCTTTTTGCTGCTCCACGATGTGATTTAATCTTGGGCATTTGCAAATCCCCTCTCTAGTCTTGTTTGTCCTGCATAGGCGAAATAATCATAATCATATTTTTGCCTTCCAATTTCGGTTGTCTTTCAACGACACCGACTTCCTTTATCTCTTCAGCCAGCCTAACCAGAAGGTTTTTACCCAGCTGAGTATGTACTATCTCCCGGCCACGGAAAATAATAGATGCTTTCACCTTATCGCCTTCTTTAAGAAAGCGCTCAGCATTTTTTGCCTTGACCAGAAAATCATGGTCTTCAATGTTGGGTCTCATCTTAATCTCTTTTACTTCAATTACCTTTTGTTTTTTCCTGGCTTCTTTTTCTTTTTTGCTTTGTTCATATTTATATTTCCCAAAATCCATTATCCGGCATACCGGCGGCTTTGCCTGAGGTGCTATTTCAACTAAATCCAGATTTTTTTCCTCAGCAAGCTTTAAAGCATCTCGGACCGACATTATTCCCAGTTGGCCGCCTTCAGTATCAACAACCCTTATTTCCCGGACACGGATTTCTTCATTAATACGAAAATCTTTGGAAATGTTATCACCTCCCATAAAAATAAAAAAACGGGTGTAACCACCCGCTGCCAGACAAAAGAATTATGAATAATAATGAGCGTCTCTTGTCTATAACTGACCGGACCAGCTGTATCGCTGCCCGGTGAGAAGCGGACGGCTTCTACTTTAGATTAAACCAATATGATATTAGCATACATTATTAAACCAGTCAAGAGAAAAAGCTGCAATTCAATATTCCTGCAGAAACAAAAATTTATGCTGCTACTGGTTTTATGATTCATTAATCAGCTCTTCAGATAGGTTTCGAAGTTCACTCGTGATTTCATTTAACTTATCAATGTCATCTGTAATATCCTGGGATGACGAAGCTTGCTCCTCTGTAACTGCGGAAATTTCTGAAACCTGAATCGATAATTGATCAATATGACCTTTAATCACAGAGATTATTTCTTTGATATCTTTTATTGAACTATTTGTTCGATTTGCAAGCTTGCGGATCTCATCCGCCACAACACCGAAACCTCTGCCCTGATCGCCGGCTCTGGCTGCTTCTATTGCGGCATTCAATCCCAACAGATGAGTTTGAGATGAAATATCATTAATTAATTGCAAAATACTGTCTGTGTTGGCAACATCTTTTGATATTTCTTGGGTATTTACATTAATATTTTGTACCGTTGCAGCCAATTGTTCAGCTGCTGCCGATAAGTTTGCAGCATAAGAAAAAATATGCTCCACTGCGTGCACCATTTTTTCCGACATATTATTTACTTTGGCAACACGGGTTGTTGGCAGCCAGACACCTAGTGTCCCCACAATATCTCCCGCCTCATTTCTGATGGGGGTAACTCTTCCCATATAAGGAACACCATAGGTTTCCGGACCTGCCATGGCCACAACCTGCTGCTTATCTTCAAGGCAACGACCGCTCAAAGCCCCGGAAACAATGGGGTCGCCAGGTTTTATATTATGATCCAGCTGATTTCCCTTTGCATACCATACAAATTGCTCGGTATCTGTAATGGTTACCGCATACTCATCACCAATAGCCTCTTTTAGCAAAGGAGCCAGCTCAACAACCTTTTGCAAATAACCATCATCTAAAGAAAACAAATATCCCACTCTCCCTAAACTAATTATTACTTCAATTCCTCAACTGTTCCGTCCCGATCAATAGATAGGCGATATCCGTTAACCTCTTCTTTGGTAGAAAACTGATAGTTATAGTTGCCGCTTTTTTCATAAATGTAGTCACCCGAGTAGCTAATATCCCAATCTTCAACCGCATGTTTTGGCTCGTCCGGTACTTTTCGATGCTGGGTAAAATATGCCTCCACTGAGGAATAAAGAAACTTAAGGTCACCGTGAACCTTGCTGTAAGACATCTCAGCGGAGTAGTTTCGATACATAGGCAATGCTATTACTACCATTACAGTCACTGCTGCCAATAGCACTGCCAATTCCACTCCCCAATTGCCTTTTTTCCTTCTTGCCAATATACTCACCCGGAAAAGTTAGATTTTCTTGCCAGCCACTTCATCCTTAATTACTTCTATAAACTCATTAATGCTCATCGAACCCATATCTCCCTGATTTCGATGACGTACAGCCACTGCATTATTATCAACTTCCCGATCTCCCACCACCAACATATAGGGGATTTTTTTACCTTGAGCTTCCCTGATTTTATAATTTATCTTCTCGTTCCGGTCATCAATTTCCACCCGTATGCCTTCACCCTTTAAGTGCTCAGTAATATTAACTGCAAAGTCTAAATGCCTGTCGGTTATAGGTATCACTTTGACCTGTACCGGTGCCAACCAAACAGGGAAAGCTCCTCCGAAATGCTCCACCAATATACCTATAAAACGCTCCATACTCCCAAATACCACTCTATGAATCATTACCGGCCGATGTTTCTGACCATCTTCCCCTATATAATTGAGATCAAATTTTTCAGGCATCTGGAAGTCCAGTTGAATGGTTCCACACTGCCATGTTCTTCCGAGACAATCTTCCAGTTTAAAATCAATCTTGGGACCATAAAAAGCACCGTCACCCTCATTAATTTTGTAATCAATGTTCATAGACTGAAGGGCATCCTCTAAAGCACTGGTGGCAAAATCCCATATTTCATCTGAACCCATTGCCTTTTCCGGCTTGGTGGATACTTCCACCCTATATTTGAAACCAAAAACCTTATAGAAGTAGTCCACCAATTCTATAACACCGATAATTTCATCCTTTACCTGTTCCGGTAGCATAAATATGTGAGCATCATCCTGAGTAAAACAACGAACACGCATCAATCCGTGAAGCACACCGGAAAGTTCATGTCGATGAACCAGTCCCAGTTCTCCCATTCTTACGGGCAGTTCACGATAACTGTGTATCTTTCCCTTGTAAATAAGAATACTGCCCGGACAGTTCATGGGTTTTACCGCATAATCCATTTCGTCAATTTTTGTAAAATACATATTATCACGATAATGGTCCCAATGCCCGGACCTTTCCCACAATTCTCTGTTTAGAATGATTGGCGTTTTTATCTCCTCATAACCCCTTTTATAATGTTCCTCACGCCAAAATTTCTCCAACTCATTGCGAACTATCATTCCTTTGGGGTGAAAAAATGGAAAACCCGGCCCCTCATCCAGTAGACTGAAAAGATCCAACTCTGCACCTAGGCGTCGATGGTCCCTTTTCTTTGCTTCTTCAATCCTGAACAGATGCTCATCCAATAAACTTTTTTTGGGGAATGCTGTCCCATATATTCTTTGCAGCATTTTATTTTTTTCACTGCCGCGCCAGTATGCACCTGCCAGGCTGATAAGTTTAAAAGCCTTTAGATAACCTGTGGAAGGCACATGAGGACCGGCACAAAGATCAATAAAATCACCCTGCTGATAATATGTGATAGAAGAATCCTCAGGTAATTCCTTAACCAGTTCTACCTTATAGTCCTCGCCCGATTCTTTGAAAAAATTAATGGCTTCTTCCCTGCATACCTCCCGCCGCTTAAAAGGAAGATTCATTTTTACTATTGCATCTATTTCTTTTTGTATCTCTTCCAGCATATCAGGAGTCAATTTAACCGGTGAATCAAAGTCATAGTAAAAACCATCTGCAATAGCAGGCCCTATCGCCAGCTTTGTGCCGGGAAAAAGCTTCTGAACAGCTTGAGCCATGACATGGGAAGCACTGTGCCAAAATACCAGCTTACCCTCCTCATCATTAAAAGTATGAAAAGCAATGCTGGCATCTTGCAGGATTTGTGTGGACATATCCACTAACTTTCCGTTAACCGATGCTGCCAGAGCCTCCTTCCCCAAACGTCCGCTTATATCTGAAGCTATATGCGCCAAGGTAGTACCCTTGGGATACTGCTTCACACTGCCGTCTTTCAAAGTAATTCTTATCATGCAAATGACCTCCTGTTAACTTCTGAAAGTTTTTAAACCCTAAACATAAAATAATAAAAAAACACCTTCCCTAAAATACTGGGACGGTGTTGTTGTTTCCGCGGTTCCACCCGGTTTGAGCAAATGCTCCCCTTAAATGCAGTTATCGCCTGCTCACGGCTGTTTTGTGTTCCAAATTAGAAACTTCAACAGCTGCTCCCGGGTGGTTTTCATCTCTTCAATATAACGGATCATGCTTTCAGCATATACATAATCTCTCTGTACGTATTGAAAAGCTTACTTTCCCGTTCATAGCTTTAATTATATATTAGCTTGATTATATTTTAGAAAAGTTTTATTGTCAACACAGTGGATTTTTAACTATATTACCAGAAAAATCAATACTGCTTGAACCAGACCAATGATAAATCCCAAAACTCCCCCTAAAAATTCTATATGTCTCAGCTCCCTGGCAGAAACTGCAAAAACCATCTTTTCCAAATGATCTAGGGGGAAATTACTAACTTTTTGTCGAATAATCTCCTGAAAACTGACTTTTTCTTTAATTGCAATGCCAAAACTGTCAAGGGTCTCATTAATAACATTAGGTATCTCCATGCGGATTTGGTCGGTTATTATGTCTGAAACAGCTCTTTTTATAGAAAGGGGAACAAAAATCGGAAATTTTTCGATAATCTTTGTTCTTATTGAATCGGCAGCAGCTATTGAAACTTTATTTAATAATTCATCTGATCTGATTGTTTCCAATAAATCATCCACCGAAATAAGTTCTTTTTCCACCACTTCCCCTATACTTTTAGCCAAATCCTGTTGTCTTTTGGGAATCAGTCCCTGTAGTTTATATCCCAACATTGATATAGGGCGATATGGCCTAAATAACAACTTAACAGCTGTCCAATTTGTTATCCAACCTATAATTGCACCAATAACAGGCATAACTATAAAAATATATAAATCCATAAATTCAAACCGCCTTTCCAGGTATTTTAACAGGAAAGGCGATTAAAAGCCAACAACATGATTATCTACATAATTCACAACCACCACAAACTAAAACTCTATGGGTAAAAATACTCTTAATAGTCTCTAAGGTAGCATGTGCAATCTCTTCTCCTGAATGAAAAATAATTTCTTTTGGTGCCAGTGTGATTAAGGCGCTTATCAGAAGATCTTCATAATTGATCTCATTCTCTAAAAGATCAACAATAAAGCTGTCCATATAGGTATTACTAATCTCTTTCATATGCTGGTCATAGAGTTTAAAGATACCGTTGGGTTTTAGTATCACGTTAACCTTCTCAAAATGTGTATCCTGAATATCCACAAAATATTTTAACAGTTGAATAAACTCTTTGTACTCCCTGTCCATCAGAAAATCGTCTACAGCTTTATCCGCCGCTTCCTGAAGTTCTTTTATATACTCTTTTAATCTGAATCTTATAAAACCGTCTATTACAATTTGGTCATAATTGCTGAACAAATCCTTTAATTTTGCTTTTATTTGTTTCTTTTTTCTTATTTTGAACAGAGTTCCCGTATTACCTTCAAGATAACCCAAGGCATTTTCCAATATGACCCTTCGGTCCTCTTCTGCCAAATAATAATAATTATCCCTGATAATATCCACCATCAAAGAATTTCGCCATTTATCCATAATAAGATCGGATAAGATTTCAGCTATATAGTGTTTGCATATATTAAAAGCATCTTTTTCACTGCAACTATTTCTTAAACTTAGACTGCAAGATAGAAACACATAGTTACCGGCGGTGTTTTCCTTAATACTAAATTTGAGTCCACTGCTTTCTAACTCCTTAAACTCACAAGCCAGCTTGGTTTTAACAATATCTATATGATTGGAAGCTCCGATGGATATTTGTTTCAACGGTGCCTCTCACTCCTTTATGATTTAAGTGTTTCATTATATGTGGCCCGGAGAAAAGGTATACAAAACAATCTCTTTAAAGTATTAACAAATTTGTGTCTGTAAATGCCTTGAAAATTTTTTGCACTTTTTTATTTCATGGAATAGACAACAGAAATAAACAATTAGATTTGAAAAGTATTGAATAATTGTTAAGATAATGTTAAAATAATAAATGTATTTAATATAGTTTTATAAATTAAACATTAAAAATATTAAGTTTAAAACCCACCTCTCCTTTCCCACACCCCGTGACAGGGGCTTTTTTTTGCTTAATAAATCTTGTAGCCTCCGCCAACTACTGAGGCAAACCTATTTTTCTTTATATCCCGGGTATTGCAATTTCATCTCTATCCAGCTTAAGTCTGATGTGTTCCATCTGACTTCGCAGTTCCATATCTTCTCCAGCTGCTCTTTCTATCTGGCGAAGGAGATCTATTTCACGACGCAGTATAGAAAAAATATCACCTTCCTGAAGGTTTGTCATGCTTTGCAATTCTTCAAAAGTGGCTCCCTCATACCATGCATAAGCTAAAGCTCCTGGCAAAGAAGACCAGACAGCCATATTTTCCGGAACACCACTTCGCAATAAAGTTATTCTTAGGTTTTCAATTTCATTTAGTTCATATGGACCCGGAGCCACATAATCGTCCCTGCCGGGAACATAGTCCACACCAGCCAGAATGGCAGCTGCCAAAGAGGGCTGAACATCCCTTATATAACCGTTGAAAACCAATTCGGTAACTAAGATTTCCTGTACATGAAGGTGCAGTGCAAATATCCCTCTTGATAAAAGGGTCCTTCCGTTAACATAAGACAGATCTTCCAGTAAATCCCATACCCTGTTAAAATCTCTTTCATGGTCTCTGGACTGATTGCCCAACACCCTGAGTCTGCGTTCTAATTTAGCCTTCCTCTCCATCAAGGTGTTTATTTTTTTACGGGATTCTGTACACGGTCTGTGATGACACTTCCTTTGTACTGTTTTCAGTAAACTCTTTATTTCTTCTCTGCGCTCCCTGCTGCCAAACTTTCTTCGCCTATTCTTTCTGGCTAACGCCCTCAGCTCTTTTTTCAAATTGGAACGATACATATAACAACTGGCTGTATCCACGTGATTACAAAAAATTTGTCTTGCTACCTCAAGTTTTTCAAGGATATCTTCCAGTTCCTTTTTAATCCTTCTTTCCTCACGATTATTCTGATATACCGCTAAATTTTGGTCCAACAGACGATTAATTTCATCATCTGTCTTCCAATAAAGCAAACTTAATACTGTGTTTGGCGAAATTATTAAACGACCCCTTACAGGCTCCACTTGATCTTCATTGTAGAAACCTGTCTGCTCGGGAAATCGTTTGTCTATCCTCAAATAGACCATGCCAAAAGGATCATAACCTCTTCTTCCGGCTCGTCCCGCCATCTGAAAAAATTCCCGGTTCAACAGTCCCCTAAACTCTCTTCCGTCCCACTTTCTGCAAGTATCAAAAACAGTGGATGAAGCAGGAAAATTCACACCCACAGCAAAGGTTTCAGTGCAGAACAAAACATATATAAGTCTGTTTTCATAGAGTCTTTCCACCAATTCTTTTAATGATGGCGACATGCCGGCATGGTGGTAGGCAATACCCTGACTTAAAATCGCTTTTAACTTACCCCTCCTTGGACCAAATAAACCGGGCTGTGCAATCTCTGCCTCAGCAATTATTTCTCTGACTTTTGATTTTTCCAAAGGATAAAGAAAATCCCAATCTTTGCTTAATTCATCTGCCAGCAGTTCTGTTTTACCTCTGCTAAAAGTGAAGTACAATGCTGGCAGATGTTCCTGAATCGAATCAATCACTTCGGAACAGGTTGGACTACCTCCGGAAATTGCCATGCTCATTTATCACCGCCTTAAAAGAAACCTGATATTTTAATAATTCCCCCTATTTTTTTCCACATAGTCAATTCCCCTGTCAGAAGGATGTTCCCAACGACTTCGACGTTTCTCCATATACTCATCAATATAATCCTTTGCTTCTTCCTCATTTAAAATAATGCCGTCAGGAGCTATCCAACTTAATTCCAGTGGTACCGCCCTGGACTTCTCAACAATAACTTTCACCGCTTGCTGCCTGACTTGGGAAATCCAAGATGCTAACTCTTTGATATTGGGAACAGTGGCTGACAAACCCAATAATTTGACATGCTGAGGAGCAAATATAATGCTTTCTTCCCACGCCGTACCCCGTTCTATATCATCCAAATAGTGAAGCTCATCAAATATAACATGAGTTATATTATCTAACATTTCCGGGTTGGCAAAACACCAGTTCCTAAATATCTCGGTAGTCATAACCAACAGGCTTGCCCGCTCATTTACCGAAACATCTCCAGTTATCAAACCAACTTTATCTTTACCAAACATATTGGAAAAGTCCCTATACTTCTGATTTGAAAGAGCCTTTATTGGGGAAGTATACACAACTCCTTTGCCCTCCGCCAAAACTTTTTCAATCAATCTTTCGGCAATTAATGTTTTTCCGGTACCCGTGGGAGCGGCTACTAATGTATTATGACCTTCCAATAAAAAGGTTATTGCTTGCTCCTGAAACGAATCCAGGAGCAAAACCTTTTCAGAAGAGTCTGAGCTATCTATTTTTCTTGAGGGTCGCTTTCTTGCTTTCTGAGTTATTTCCTTTTTTTTGGACAAGCCGCAGTCTCCTTTCGGCCGGCTATTTTTGAGTATTATGCTATATATACTATTTTATAAGAATTTAATCAATAAAATAAGGCACTATAACAATTTATTATTCTCATTACACATTATTTTTAAATAAATCATTTAGAAAATTGCGTTTGCATTATATAATAGAGTTATACATGATTAACAGACACCCTTAAAAAAATAAAAGGAGGCGATGACCGTTGTACCAAGCAAACCGTCAGACAGATTATCGGGTAAATATTAACAACAATACCAATGTAAGTGTTGAAATCAAATGTTGCGGTCAACACATCGGAGAAATTAAGTTTAAACATGGAGAAGAGAAGAAATGTCCTGCTTGTGGGAAGAAACACCAACTTCGGCTTGATTATAACCACTTTCACATCAGTCAATATTTACCCGAGTGACGGTTTCTATTGAAAACAATGCATTAAAATAATACAAATCTAATCATTTAAAATAACATCTGCCATATATGGCAGATGTTATTCATATTACCTGCTCTAAAACCCTTAATATATTTCCCCCCATTATTTTTTTCACTTCCAATTTGGAAAAACCCCTCTTGAGCAGACCTTCTGTGATAATGGGAAAGCTTTTGGCATCAAATAAATTGGGTATTACCTCGTTGATCCCATCAAAGTCGGAACCAATTCCTATACAGTCTACACCTGAGATATTTGCTATATACTCCACATGGTTAAACCAATAATCTAAAGTAGGAAACCTGTGATGCACAAACTGAGGGTAAAAACAAAGTCCCATTACACCTCCCGAATCTGACAATGCCTTTATTTGTCCATCATCAAGATTTCTTGGGTGCCCACATAATGATTTGCAATTTGAATGGGTGGCTAAAATTGGCTTATCGGACTCATTTAACACATCCCAAAAACCCCTAGGTGCCAAATGAGATACATCAACAACCATTCCCAAACGATTCATTTCTCTTACCACTTCTCTTCCAAAGATTGTCAGCCCGCCAGTGGTGTCAGCTTCTAATACACCATCAGCCAATTCATTTCTTCCGTTCCAGGTAAGGGTTATAGATCTTACCCCAATAAGATAAAATATTCTAAGAATTTCCAGCCGACCCGCCAGAGCCTCTCCACCCTCCAACGTTAAAAGGGCTGCAATTTTAGACTTTAAAAGTATTCTCTTAATATCAGCGCAGTTATAAGCCGGCTCAATAATACTGCTATTTACTGCCATTTCCTTATGGAATAGATCAAAAATCTCCATTGCCCTTGCCAGTGGATTTTCTTTATATTCCGGACCTATAAAAGAAGCAAAAAACTGCACATTGACTCCCCCGGCAATGAGACGAGGCAAATCCACATGACCGATATCACTTCTTACACCCAGCTTTCTGCCTTGCTTTCCCAACACTGTAAGGGTATCGCAATGGGCATCAACCACAGGTATAGAGAAATGAAAATTTACTGCATCCAAGGAATCCTTCATCGACGCCTCCTTGACTACCTTTGTAATTATTCCACTTATATTCATTGTTATAACTAACTATTCACTTTGATGCAGCAAGAATTTTTGACTATACAATATATGTCATGTTGGGGGAAGAAAAATTTAAGGGGAAACAGAAGCCAGAATTACAATATCCCGATCAAGAATTTTATATATGATGTCCACGTAGAAAGGTAACTCTTGCATGAAGGGGGGAGGACATTTTAGGACGGACATTTTACGGAGGTTGTTATCCGGCTTTTAGC
>CAZHAJ010000015.1:0-21690 GCA_964530215.1 uncultured Peptococcaceae bacterium
ATTGGCAGCATTGTTCTTCCGCCACCATCACCAATATCCTTAATTTCGGCTGCTGTGTCCATCATTAAGACCTTACCGTTGACAACAAGTTCTTTGCTACCTATGGTAATCATAATTAGATCGTCTCCACGAGAAATCTTGACCATCTGACTATCAGGAATCCATACTGGCGGGTCTGTACCTAATGCAGGAGCCACAAAGGCTATCGGTACCATGGTTCTATCGTCTTTAATATAGGGAGTAACATCAGTTGGAACTGTTGCTCCGCCTTTTACGTAAGTTTGCTGACCAATGGTAAATTTTACAACCTTTTCAGCACCCTTGACTTGGGTGCTGGCAAATGCATTTAGTGGTAAAAATGATAAGAGCATAAATACCACCAACGTTAATGTTAGTTTTTGTTTAAGCTGACTTCTTATCAAAACCACACCTCCTCATATTATAATAGAGTATTCTTTCATCCCATTAACACGACTTCCATCAACTCATTGACAGTGACCCTCAGACGCCCTACGCCCCAGCGAGCGGAACCGGAACCATGTCGAACCATGGGGACGGTTTTATTGGTCATTTGTTACAAATCATATATTTGGACTCTCTGATTGTACAGTCTGCTCGTCGGAAACCACAATCCGATTGCGCCCCCCTTTCTTGGCACAATAGAGAGCTTCATCAGCCAATAACACAACTTGTTCTGGCGATATTAAGTCTGTCGTGCACACAGTAACAACCCCTAGGCTGACTGTGACATATTCCGCAATATCTGATGCAGAGTGTGGAATAGCAAGCTCCTCAATTGCTTTCTGAATTCGTTTTGCCAAAGTTACAGCCCCATTACTTTTTGTTTCAGGCAATATAACAACAAACTCTTCTCCACCATATCGTGCAACAATATCATAAACTCGCCCAACAATAGTTTTTAACGCATTTCCAATTTGTCTCAAACAATCATCCCCTGCTAAATGGCCATACCTGTCATTGAACTTCCCAAAATAATCTACGTCTAGCATGATTACTGACAAAGCAGACTTTGAGCGCTTCAACCTTTTAAACTCTATGCTTAGAGCCTTATCAAAATATCTGCGATTCGCCAACCCGGTCAGACTGTCAGTAATTGAATCGAACTGTGCAGCGTTCCTTTCAATTTCAAGCTGTTGAACAAGCTCTTGTATATGCTGCTCTGCCAACTTTCGTTCTGTAATGTCACGGATAATAAAGACCATTTTGGTGGGTTTTTTGTTTGCATCATAAATAAATCCACTGTTCACCTCAATATCAATGATGCTTAGATCCTTACGTACCCCTTTATATTCATTTGTCCTTGGAAACCCTCCTTGGTACATTAATACGAGGTTGGATTGGGCTCTCTCAACATCCTCCGGCACAATAAAGTCCATGAGTCTCATGCCAATGAATCCATCAAAATCCGGTTCGTAGCCAAACATCTTTTTTGACGCTGGATAAACCATGAGGATTTTGCCTTCCAAATCTGTAATCGTGATATTATCAGGGGAGGCGTTAAGGATAGAGTGATATTTTTCTTTTTCCTCGCTATTTTCTATATTTAGACGCTGATTAACCATGATGATGAACCCAAATGTCCATAAAGTACTAGCGCTGATTAGAGCTACCAATGTAATTGTATGAATAGGTATTTGGTTAAGCTCAACGTGAGAGTGAATAGGATCTAAAATATGAGTCAAAAAAGTACGCACTGAATAAACACATCCCTGGACTAAAAAAACAGCGGCGGTGAAGTTAGCTGAACCAGAGATAAGTTTATCCTTCTTTAAAAAAAGACTGTATGCGGTCATAAATGAAATTGCGGCCAAAGTAGCTGATATCACTACTGTTCGTCCGGAAATATCATTATTGACATACATGTAGTAATAATAAGAAAGGGTAAAAACAGTATAAATTGATATAAGTATCCTTCTATTCTCTTTCCTTTCCAGGAACCGTATAACACCAATATATATATATTTGTCCTAAAACCACTAATGGGTTAGCAATCCTTGCCAGCATCTCCAGTGACTTTACTTTTAACATAAGCATAAAAATAAATCCTATCGCCATTAAAGTAGAACCAAGCAGCCACCAGCCAATTCCACGATAGGTTTTATTAACTCTATATTGAACAGAAAGTGCTATAACCTGAGTTGCAAAGATTAGACCTAGGGTAATAGAAAGAGTTAGAGTGTCCAGTTTAATAAATAACCCCTTCTTTCATACTATCTGATATCAGTTTTCCCATATCCTTCATTGCCGGTGTTTTTGGGTCAGAGAACCGTAGGGACGGTTCTAGTGGTCATTTTGTCTTGCCCATCAAGTCACACCAACGAAGTAATATCACCTAAGAATTATGAATACTCTAATAAAATATCAATAACCAGTCTTACATTATTCGACTTATAAACCGGAAAAGCCTTCCATTTATGAGCATATTTCATTCTTATAAATTATTTTTTCCAGTGTTTTAATCAAGAGAAAAAACGACAGCAGGCTGACAAAGAAACAGTTTCCTGCCCCTTGTCAATACATAAATAAATAAGGCATCTCAATTCTCTAGCATATGAGACACCCCTTAGCTTTTTAGTTAGGGAACCATGGGGACGGTTCTATTGGTCATTTTGTCTTGCCCAAGTTTTACCCACGGTTTATTTTGAATTGTGAAGATTCTAATATTTATCCGTTATAACTCCTAATGATGTAGATCTAATGAATGGAAGTTCCTGAAGGCTTTGTAAACTTTCAGCATCGCCTGTAACCACAACTCCGAAAACCCGAAGGTCTTCCTTAGTTATTTCACCGTCCTTACCTGCTATGTTTTGAAACACCCGCTCAAACTCACTTTTAAATCTTGTGTCATATTTCATCCCATTTTTCAAAGCCCAGATAAATGTTTGTTCCTGTTCTTCCCATTCTAAGGGTGTACCATTATTATCATATGCCTTAATTCCATAGACAGTTTGCTCTGAACGCAGCTTTGGGTATGAGTTTACAATATAAGTTGTCCCATCAGGTTTCTTCTGCTCCACTGCTCGGGATTTACTAGCTTCTTTTTCTTGCTCATTTAAGTCATCTAACCAATACCATGCTAGTGTTACGCTTTTAGGGAGCATATTATTTACTTCTTCCATAGTGTAATATCTATCGAATGACAATGCCATCTCCATTATCTTAGAAGAAGAGATATCATCAAGTAATTGCAAGTCATTCTTGTAATCCGGATAATCAATGAATGGGTAAAAGAATACCATTTCTCTTTGACCCAATTCATTATACCTTTGGAGGTTCAAGTCCCCAGCATCCCAACTTGGTCCCAATATTAACGGTGAATCTGTGCCAATCCAATTACCGTAATCGTCAATAAAGAGTCCAAATCTATAATTATTCTCACCCGAATAAATTACCTTGTCCTCAATTATTTTAAATGTTGTATATTCATATCTTCCACTTAGAAATTCCTGGTACCTACTAGACATGCCAATATACTTGTTGGGTGCTGAAATTTCATTAAAACTTTTAACCCCTATTTGAACAGGTGTTGACATTTTATCTACTATACCCCGGTTAGTTATGGAACCAATAATCACTACTACTCCTAAAACCATGAAACTAATAATTATATTTCTTAAAATAGAATACCATTTTGCTTTTCTTAAAGCCTTCTTTAATTTTAAGTTTCTAAAATCATCGAACAAACTATCCAGTTCCTGCTCTGCTTTTATTTCTTCATGATCATTCTTGTCATTACTCAAGACAATCCCCCCAAACTTCCTTAAATTTATTTCGTGCCCTGTACAGATATACTTTTACATTGGATTCACTTATTTCTAAAATATCTGCAATATCTTTATAGGATAAGCCCAAGAAATACTTAAAAACCAGTAAATTTTTGTAGGATGGTTTTAATAAATCCAAGGCTTTGTAAATTTCGTCATTACGTTCCTTGGTTATTATTTGTTCTTCTGTATTTTGAGCAAAAAACTCCATATTTGATAAGCTCTTAATATGCTTACTGCTTCGCTTCTCTTTGCTAAATAAATTGTAATAACCATTAATTGCAACCTTAAAAAGCCATGCACGGATTCTGTCTTGGTGAATGACATCAATATTCTTTAGCACTTTAACTAAAGTATCTTGGACAATATCCTCAGCATCTTCCTTAGATGCGCCCATTTTTATTAAGTATTTATAAACTACTTTAACTTCATCTAAAAGGAGCTGTTCCAAGGTTTCATTCTCCATAATTCATCGCCCTTGTGCAATCTAAGCTGGTCAGCTATTGTAAGTTAATCAACTTACACTTATATAACAACTAGCCTGCAAAAAAGTATACACCTCATAGTTGAAAACTTTTTCTAATATCTTCAGAAGATAAAATTTAACGCAGTACCAAATTTTTGGCCTGCGCTAAATGTAATTTGACTGTATTCTAAACCCCCTTAATCATGACCACTGTCTCCATTCCAAACAGTCCCCCCGGTTATTGATTTATAATTTTTCAGCGGGACAGTGAACCTGTCCCCTTGTCCCGGGTTAATTTATCCAGCAAGGATGTGATATCTGCTGGCAATGGAGCTTCCAGCATTATGCTCTCCTTTGTCACCGGGTGGTTAAATTCCAACTGCCAACTATGCAGAGCTTGACGCTGTATTAACTCCATACCACCGCCGTAGAGCTCATCTCCCATTAAAGGATGGCCAATATATTGCATATGAACTCTAATCTGGTGGGTGCGTCCTGTCTCCAAACTCAATTTGACCAAGGTGCCGTCGATTAAATGCCGTACAACAGCATAATGAGTCACAGCTTTTTTACCATGGGGAGTTACCCCCAAAATTAAAGAGCCCTCCTTGGGTCGACCAATGGGTAGGTCTATTATTCCCGAGTCTGTTGATATTTCATTGTGCACCACCGCCAGATATTTTCTCCGGCATATACCTTGGTTAATTTGCTGGGCAAGCTGGTGACAAATATAACTATTCTTGGCTATCAATATAATCCCGGAGGTATCTTTGTCCAGTCGGCTGACAGCTCTAAATTTACTGCAAAAGCCCTGCTGCTGCCAATGGTGAATCACACCGTTGGCTAGGGTGTTCATAGAATGATATGAAAGGGGGTGGACCAACATATTTGCCGGTTTGTTCACCACCAGAATATGGTCATCCTCATAAAGAATGTCCAAGGATATATCCTGGGGCGCAACTTTTTGTTCACCGTCATAAAAATTTACTTGAATTAAGTCGCCTTCCTTTACCGGACAATTCAATCTAACCTCTTTTCCGTTAACCATCAGCCCGGCATCACGCTTAATCCTCCGAAGCTCTACACGGGAGAATTTCAGCTGTTTTTTCAGTATCTGTGATGCTTTTTGATCTTGGTTTTCTTTTGTTACCAAGTAACGAATGTACATTATTAGTCTCCATTTAACGGAAGATAGAACTTTCATTTACAATCTGATTTATACTTAAATTATATAAGCATCCACTAAAAAAGGTATCTATTTTGATTAGATTAACCTTCAGTTTAAAGGCATTATAATTAATAAAAGGTGCAAGTCAGTGCACCTTTTACTTTATTTTGATTTTTCTGTTCTTTTTACCACCGTTAATAACATCTTAAAAGCTTCCTTTGCTTCCAGTCCATGGGGAATATCCGCAGGCATTACCACAGTTTCCCCTGCCTTAACCGTTAAGACCTGGTTACCTATTGTTATTTCCGCTTCCCCTTCTAAAATTTGCACCATAGCATCTCCGGGGGCTGTATGACTACTTATTCCCTCCCCTTTATACATTGCAAACAAAGTGATACTGACAGTGGGAAGCTGAGCAATAGTCCTGCTGACCACCTGGCCTTCCTGGTAACTGACCATTTCCTCCAGTTTTAAAGTTTGTGAAAAGGCGATATTCTTCATTAATATTTCAGACATATTTTATCCCTCCACTTTCAATATCTACACCAACATCTTTAGTTATGGATTTACTTATACTCTATTTTAGAAAAAGCAATCCAGCAATGATATAAGTCACAATGCTTTGGATAATGGACAGTCGAGCGGCTCCGATTTTCTTTCTACTCAATTCTTTAACCCGTAAAATCAATCCCCGCAGACCATTGTAAAATGTTCCACGGGGATTATTTACTGTTGATTTCAGGTTAAATAATACCTGATCACCTCTGGTTTATATTGTTAAATTCTCATGCTGCGAAGCTTCTGAACTCTATCTTGAATAGGTGGATGAGTACTGAATAGTTTTGCCATTGAAGCCCCGGATAAAGGATTGACTATAAACAGATGCGAGGTGGCAGGATTTACCGGCATCGGAATACGATGAGCAGCAGATTCCAACTTCAACAAAGCATTGGCTAAACCGTCAGGAGAGCCGGCAATGCGAGCTCCGGTATCATCCGCTCCGAACTCCCTTGAACGGGAAATCGCCAACTGAATGATCATGGCTGCTATGGGAAATATAATAGCCATGAGCAGTGCTCCTATTAAGCCTCCGCCGCCTTCATCATCACTTCGGCCCGTTCCTAAAATCGCACCCCACTTAATAACACTGCCGATCATTGATATGGCACCGGCTAAAGTGGCGGCAATGGTACCCACCAACACGTCCCTGTTCTTAATATGACCTAATTCGTGAGCCAGTACTCCTTCAACTTCCGATCTGTTCAACAGTCTCATTAACCCCTCGGTAACCGCCACCGCAGAGTTTGACGGGTTTC
This sequence comes from uncultured Peptococcaceae bacterium, assembly GCA_964530215.1. Classification (GTDB taxonomy): domain Bacteria; phylum Bacillota; class Desulfotomaculia; order Desulfotomaculales; family Desulfocucumaceae; genus JAAXTT01. The sequence continues at coordinate 6,736 of CAZHAJ010000015.1, forward strand.
TGCCGGTAGCAAATGCATTGGGCTGATCTGAAGGAGTAACATAAAGCTTGGGCATCGGCATCCCAGCCCTTTGGGTCAGTTTCCTTACTATATCATAAAGTTCCGGGGATTCGGTTTCGGACACAGGATAAGACCTAGTCATTTTTATGGCAATTTTATCACTATAAAAATACCCGATAAAATTCATAAAGATAGCGATAATCAGAAATAATGTAGCCCCGGATGTGCCTCCGATGGCATTTCCCATCATAACCAACAATATCGACATAATACCCATTAATAACCCGACTTTAAGAGCATTCATACAAACACCTCCATGTTGATTAAATTTAAAGAGAATAAGTTAAGAAATTTCTATCAACATTCTTTAATATCTATCCAGATATAACTTAACATTATAGCTTTTAAATAATTATACCTTAACCAATAGCCCATCCGCAATACCCAGTGCTTGTCAACCTATATGGAGAGACATTAAAGACGTTCCTGGACTCTAATATTTCCCCTGGCATGAGACGCAAAGATTCCCAAGGTGCATAATACAGTAAAGACAATAAAGATTGTCCTACTGCTTTTTATCAGTAATTGCGAATAAACCGAGCTCAATTCTACGTTTCCTACATAAAAAGCCAAAACTAAAGTTACCACCGCCATACTAATTGCCTGCCCGGTAAGCCTCATGGTTCCGAGGGTGGAAGATGCCACCCCATAATGTTTTTTCTCTACAGAACTCATAACTGCGTTTGTGTTGGGGGAAGAGAATAATGCAAAACCTGTTCCCAGAAGTGTCAGATTAAATACTATCAGCCAAATGGACATGGAAATATTTATCCAACAAAAGATAAGCAAGCCCAAAGCTGTAACCGTCATTCCCCAAGATGATACAATTCTTGGCTCCACCCGATCTGAAAGTCTCCCAAAAAAAGGTGACAAAAGAGCCATGATCACCGGTTGTATCAACAAAATTTGACCTGCATACTGGGAGTTATAGCCCAGTACTACCTGAAGATGCAGGGAAAGCAGAAAACCCACTGCAAATGTCGCGCTATAGTTAATTAAAGCAGCAAAATTAGAGAAAAGAAATGTTATGTTTTTACTGAGTAGGGAAGTATCTAATATGGGTTGTTTCAGGTTTCTTTCATACAGTACGAAGGAAACAATCATAACAACGCCCAGCACAACCATATATTTTGCCCAGTTTATGGTTGCCACTGAAGATATCCCATACATAAACAAAATGATGCCGGTTGAGTAAAAGACTGACCCCAGCAAATCAAATTTTTCTCCCTTGGCTCCATACCATTCTTTTTTCATCTTTGCTGAAGTCAAAAACAGCGTTAATAAACTTAGTATAGAAACAAAATAAAAAATGGAATGCCAACCCAGTTGGTGATTCATCCATCCTCCCAATACAGGTCCCAGGGATAAACCTATATAAACCACAGCTATGTTTAATCCCAAGACTTTGCCTCTTTCCTGGGGAGGAAATACTGACGTAAGTATAGCCATGCTGGTTCCGAAAATCATGGCACTGCCTATGCCCTGAAGAACTCTAAAGGAGATCAAGGCCACAATTGACCAAGAAAGCCCACATAATATTGAAGAAATAAAGAAAATCAAAATTCCCGATAAAAACACTTTCCTTCTGCCGATAATATCCGCCAGTCTGCCAAAGGGCAGTAAAAAAGCTGCTGAGGAAAGAAGATAACCGGTAACCACCCAGCTTAAAAGTAAAGTGGTGGTATTAAACTCTTTGCCTATGGAAGGCACCGCCAAATTTATGGCGCTGCCCACAAAGGGGGTGAGAAATGATGCTGACATTGCTATTATTAGAGCATATCTTTTTACTGAATTACTCTCAACCATTATTGCCTCCGATAATATCCTATGTAATATTGCCTGCCTTTATTAATCAAGCGGTTTTTTTCTTGGCGGCCTCGGTCCGAAATATTGAAATAGGTTACATTGTATTCTGCCATTATAAAGCTTTCTCTTTTTATCTGCAGGGAATCCAAATAACTTCTCAAAATCGGGGTGGGAAGTTAGTATGTAATAGGACCACGTATCCAATTCTTTAAACACCCTGCCCATTTCCCGATATAAAGAGTTAACCTCCTGCTGCTCACCAATTCTGATCCCATAAGGAGGATTGCAGAAGATATAGCCATATTTATATCGGGAACGAAGCTGTGCCACCGCTCTCTCCTGAAAAGTGACAATTTCGTTTACACCCGCTTGAGCGGCATGATAACGAGCTAAACTCAAAACTTTATTGTCAATATCGTAGCCTTGAATATTAAGTTCCTGCCCACGGTTAATTTTGTCCTGGGCTTCCTCCCTTGCTGTTTCCCACAGCTTGGACGTCACTATTGGCCACCTTTCCGCATCAAATTGTCTTTTGAGTCCGGGAGCCATTGACATTCCTATAAGAGCAGCCTCAATGGGCAATGTGCCTGAGCCGCAAAAGGGATCAATAAGTATCCGGTCCGGATACCACCTGGCAAGCAAAATCATGGCTGCCGCCAGTGTCTCCCTTAAAGGAGCATCACTGCCCAGCTTGCGATAACCTCTCTTATGCAGTCCTGCACCGCTGGTGTCTATAGTGAGGGTAGCAATGTCTTTTAGTAAAGCCACCTCCACCCTATATCTGGGCCCGGTTTCGGAAAACCATTCTTGACGATAATATTTTTTCATCTTTTCAACAATCGCCTTTTTAACAATTGCCTGGCAATCAGGAACGCTGAAAAGCTTTGAATTTATTGACTTACCCACCACCGGAAAACTGGCATCACCAGGTAGCCAGTCAGGCCAAGGTAAAACCTTGGTTTGCTCAAAGAGTTCTTCAAAGGATTGGGCTTTAAATTCTCCCATTTTCAATAAAACTCTGTCGGCAGTTCTTAACCACAAGTTTGATCGGCAAATCCCCTGGGGATCTGCCGAATAGGTTACCTTTCCGTTTTCCACCTGCACATCCTGGAAGCCCAAATCCCTTACTTCCCTAGCTACTACAGCTTCAAGACCGAAGGCAGAGGTGGCAATCAGCTTTATTTTTGTCATATTTCCTCCATATTCATATTTCATGCAATTTAAATCTTCGCTATTATCAAGTACTTTTCCTCCGGAGCACCCGGAATATGCTTTTTAAGTTCCATAAGCAAAAGCCACCGCTAAGCGGTGGCTTTGCTTATGTCCCCTGGGCTAGAGCATTTAATAAGACATATTTAATCCTGATAAATTCCTCTTTAGAAATTAAAGAAGGTTCCTTTGGGTGTTGAAACGGAACTTTGATTTCTTCCCTCAAAGTCCCCGGTCGGGAACTAAGAAGAAAGATACTATCGGACAGAAAAATAGCTTCTTCTATATCATGAGTTATAAAGATAATGGTTTTATTAAATTTGCTCCATATATCCTGAAGCCATCGCTGCATTTTAAACCTTGTGATGGCGTCCAAAGCACCAAAGGGTTCGTCCAAAAGCATTGTATCCCTGCCCGTTAGCAGCGTCCTCAACAATGCAGCCCTTTGGCTCATCCCGCCGGAAAGCTGATGTGGGTAACTATTTGCAAAACCATCCAATCCGAAAAGAGGAAACAGTTCCAAAGCTTCTTCTTTAGCAATAGCCTTTTTTTTGCCGGAGATTTCCAAAGGCAGAATCACATTTTCCAGAACGGTACGCCATGGCATAAGCAGTTCTTTCTGGGGCATATAAGATATATGCTTTACGGCATCAACCCCGGTAAAACCGTTAATTTGAATCTCACCTTCATCAGGCATTAACAGACCACATATAATTTTAAGAATGGTACTTTTGCCACATCCGCTGGGTCCTATAATACTAACAAAGCTGCCTTTATCCACTTTCATTGAGAAATCACAAACAGCTTCCACTCGTCCTTCTTCAGTATCAAAACCCTTTGAGATGTTTGTCAGCTGCACACTCATTTTATTAGCTCCATTGCCCATTGAATTTTTTTAAGGCAAAAATTTATTGGTAAAAGCCAGGTCAACATCAACATCGCCGGGGAGTAATTTGTGTTCGCTCATCCACCGGGTATAATTTTGCCAAACCTCTTTCTTTTGCTCACCCCAACGGGGGGCATCATCTATATATCTAGGACTTAACCACCTTTGACTGCGCTTGACTAATTCAGAGTCAATTTCGGGCACCTGACTTATAAGAATATCCGCGGCCTGATCCGGATTTTCCGCAGCGTATTGATACCCCATTGCACAAGCAGCCAGGAAATCCCGAACCAATTCAGGGGAATCCTCTATCACCTGTTCTGTGGTAAACAGCACCGGCGTATAATAGTCTAAAGCCGGATCTAAATCCTTAACCATTATTGTATTTAGCGGCACACCTCTGATCTCAGCCTCTATTCCGGTCCAAGCATAGAAAATCCAAGCAAAATCTATATCCCTGTTAATAACCGTAAAAAAATCTGAAGCTCCTATATTTATTATGTCTAACTTATCTGGATCGGCACCCGCTTTCAACATCACTGTTTTCAAGGTGGCCTCCTCAGACGCGGAGCCCCAGCCGCCATACTTCTTGCCTTCAAAATCCTTAGGATCCACAATGTTTAACTCTTTCTTTGAAGCAAATCCCGAAGTATTATGCTGAATCACCGAAGCAACGGAAACCACAGGAACACCGGCAGATCTCGCCATGGTTATTTCTTCCTGATGACTTACACCAAACTGTGCTTTTCCGGTAGCCACCAAATCCATGGCACTGCCCTGAGAAGGCTGAACAATATCAACTTCCAGTCCTTTTTCAGCAAAATAGCCCTTCTCCTTAGCAACATAAATCCCGGTATGATTGGTATTTGGAACCCAATCCAACATAAAGGTTACCTTTTTCATTTCTGGATCAACAGATGAGGAACTGCCGCATCCGGAAGCAGCTGCAAGACTTATAATCAATAATAATAGCAGAATTTTTTTACCCTTAATAAACACGTAAACTCCTCCCCAAAATATATTCGTGATTTTTAATAACTATCTTTCCCCGCGATAATGCCAAGGAACGGTTACCCTAGCCAATACCTCCACCAACAAAAACAACATCATACTTAAAACTACAATGGCGGTTATCGCCGCAAACACTCTTCCCATTTGAAAAGAGTGTGATGCTCTGGTTAAAACCACCCCCAAACCGTTGCTGGCGCCAAGCCATTCACCAATCACAGACGCCATAACACAATAAGTAGCAGATATTCTTAGCCCGCTGAAAAAAGAAGGTAAAGACGCAGGAATACGAGCTTTTTTGATTATTTGCTATCTGCAGGCACCCATTACTTTCATTAAATCAATCAGATCGCTATCCACCGCCTGCATTCCTGATATGACACTTACGGTAATTGGAAAAAAGCACACCAAAGTCACCACTAAAACTTTAGGAAGCAGACCGTACCCAAACCAGATAATAATCAGCGGAGCCAGCGTAATAATCGGTACAGTTTGGGATAACACCAGCAAAGGATAAAGTTTGGTACGCAGAGCCACCCAATAATCCATAACCAAAGCCAACATTACTCCTAATGCTGTAGCCAAAACAAACCCGGCCATAGCGGACATCAACGTATATCTGGCATTAAATAACAATAAATCAATATCATTAATTAAAGAAACCAGCACATCTGACGGAGCAGGCAACAGCCAAATGGGAACATTGCCCACAACCACCCATAATTGCCAGATGGCAATAAAAATAGCTAAACCCCATAGGGAACTAAAATACCTAGTCATGTTAACACCTTTTATTCTTTAGTTTGCAATTTACTTTCATTATTTAATATAGAACCAACTACTCTCTTAAACAGAAAGCTCAACTTCACATAAAATCAATATTCCTTCCCGGACAGTGATTTCTGCAAAATCTGAAGCCACTTTATTACTTACCCCATAGGGCTTATTGGTTTCAAAAACTGCATTCTCCAGCTCCCAAAAGGAACCCCTGACATTTACACCTTCAGCCCTGCCGGACAGTGGTAGCAATGAGAAAATCTTACCTTTCCCCGATACCCGGCTCACGGAATCAGGGGTAACCAAACTTATACGATGTTTTTGGTCCAAAAGAAAAGCTTTGATACCTTTTGATGCGGGAGCAGACAAAAGATGTATATTAGCTAAAGTATGATCCAACCTGTCACCTAAACCTCCGTAAATCAAAATCTCTTTAGCTTTATGGTCTATTGCCAGCTGCAATGCCAATTCAGTATCCACCTGATCCTTATCTTTAGGGAATCTAATTAATTTGCTTCCTTTTTCTTGATAAATCCTTAATAGTTCCGGGTGGGAAGAATCCATATCCCCGATAATATAATGAGGAAAGATTCCCAATCTATCAGCATGCCGTATTCCACCGTCAGCACAGATTAGCAAATCATAAGACTCAATACATCCCTCCATGGGACCACCGGCAATAATTACACATTTCATTCTCATCACCCTTTAAAAAGATAAATAAAAAACGCACCGGATAAAGTGCGTTTTAACAATCATATTCCCTACGCAGGCATTATCCCGATCAGGTTGAGGGTCAGGTGCTACACAGCCCTTTCTCAGCCCATTTCATGAGCTCCCCAAAATCAGATATATATTATTACCTAAAGTGTTTGAATAATTATATCTTTTATAATGATTTATGACAAGAGTATTTAATGTTTATTGAGAGCTTGCTTGTGCCTCCAATGCACGCTCCATTATTTTATATATTCTCTCTATCATGGAACCTTCTCTTCCTGATAAGCCCGCAGCTAAAAAAGCATTGTCTGCAATTTGTTCCACACAGGATTTCAGGAAATCTTCATCTGCTCCCTCTTCTTTCAACTGGAACAGCCTTTTTATTACTCTATGTTTTGTGTTTATTTCCAAGATTTTTTTGCTTAATCCCATAAAATCACTTTCAGCCGCCTTAAGCACTTGCTGCATTGCGGTGGTATATATTTGGTCAGGATTTACCACCATGGCAGGACTTTCAGCTAAACGCACAGACTCCCGCACCTCACTGACATTTTCACTAAGTATATCTCCCATCCAGGAGGTAAGGGATGCTATCTGATCCGCCGAAAGCTTCTCATCGTCATCACTTATTTCTTCTTTCGATAACGATAAATCTAAATCCGATTGATCGGCAGATATCAATTTTTTACCCTTGTATTCATGAAGTGCAGACATTACAAAATCATCCACTGGCTCAAACAAAAATAGAACATCTATATCATTCTTGCGAAAAACTTCCAGATATGGACCTGACTCAATGACCTCCCTTGAGGGTCCGTTTATATAATAAATAGCTTGCTGTTCTTCTTTCATTCCGTCTACGTAATCATCTAAAGAAATCAAGTCATCATTAGCTGTTTTGCCTGAACGGAACCTTAGCAATTTCGCCAAATGCTCCCGATTATCCGAATCATTTATACAACCCTCTTTTATAAATCTAGAAAACTTGTTCCAAAATTCCCGGTATTTATCCTTGTCCCCAGATTGTTTCTCTAAAAATGACAGCACTCTTCTGGTCAGAAATTTACTCATTTTTTTAATCAATAAACTGCTCTGGGTGGTTTCCCTGGAGATATTTAAAGGTAAATCCTCAGAATCCACTACTCCCTTAATAAAACGAAGATAATCTGGGAAAATGCCTGTGGATTTTTGATCAATTAACACTTTTTTCGAATAAAGACTGACACCCGGCTCCATGCGACCCATACCGTAAAGCTCTGGATTGTCCGAAGGGACAAAAATAAGAGAATTTAGCTGCAGCGGAGCATCAGCAGAAATATGCAGACGAAACATGGGATCGGTATAGGCATTTGTTAAGAATTTATAAAATTCGTTATATTCCTCATCTTGAATCTCATTTTTATTTCGGCACCAAATAGCCTGTATAGTATTAACCTTTTCCCCGTTAACTTTAATATCAAAGGGTATAAAATTAGAATATTGCCTGATAATGCTTTTTATTCGATTAGCATCGGCATATTCATGGGCATCATCCTTAAGATGAATTATTATCCTTGTTCCCCTTTTTAAATTGTCCGCTTTAGATATCGTATAACTGCCGACACCCTCTGATGACCATTGCCATCCCGTGGATTCTTGTTTGTAAGAAAGGGACTGAACAATGACTTTGGAACCCGCCATAAAAGCAGAATAAAAGCCTACCCCAAACTGACCGATGAGTTGGGCATCACTTTTCTCACCTTCGGCTAAACGCTTAACAAATTCTCTGGATCCGGAATGAGCTATGGTTCCTAAATTCTCAATTAATTCGTCTCTGTCCATACCTATGCCGGTATCAGAAATTACCAAAGTGCTTTCCTTATCATCGGTTTCAATATTTATTTCAAGGGGTAAATGATTTTGATTGATATTATCCTCTGTTAAAGATATTAAACGCAGCTTCTCCAGTGCATCCGAAGAATTAGATATTAATTCCCGAATAAAAATATCCCTTTCTGTATACAGGGAGTTAATAACAATGTCCAGCATTTTTGACACTTCAGCCTGAAATTGCATTTCCTGAGATATTTCATTTTGCGGCTTATCCATATAAACAACCTCCTTAGAGTATTGCAACTTTACAGATAATGCTCAAATATTTCCAAATAAAGTATAGCAACGGGAAATGTGAGTGTCAACAAGACATAAATTAGAAGTTTGTAGCGGGAAGTAATTTATTTTATTACTATGAATAAATTATTAATAAGAAGATATAAACCATATTGACACCAAACATGACTAAAATAATCGAATAATATCCTTGTGATAATACTGATAAATGAGTACTATAGTTTTGAATATTAAGTATTGTGGGGAGAAAAAAATGGTTACTTTAAAAAACCTGTTTAAAAAGAAAATATGTATTTTCTATCAATATTTTCAACTTATAATTGAAAATATTGTGGAAGCCACAGATGCATTTGTGAATCAGATGAATAACTTGGATAATCCCGACTTATCGGAAGATTACTTCGGACAAATTAAACTTTACGAACAAAAGGGTGATAAATATACCCACCAGATTATTGTAGAACTCAATAAGGCATTTATAACCCCGCTGGAAAATGAAGACATAATGGATCTGGCTCTTCAGTTGGATGATGTCCTAAACTGCCTTATGGGTAATGCCTCACACATATTGATGTATGACACAAAAGCAATGGACAAAACCATGGAGTTATTCATACAAAATATCCAAGTTTGTGTCAAAGAATTATCCTTGGCGATTAACCTACTAACAAACCAAAAACTTAAGGATATGTCAAAGCACACCAACTTAATAAACGACCTAGAGGATAAAGCTAATGAAATATTAACGGATGGACTTAAAAACCTGTTCAATAATTGCACAGATCCAATAGAATTAATTAAGAAAAAAGAAATATACTCAATGATGGAGTCTTTTTCCGATACCGTCGAAGACGCTGCAAATACTCTTGATGGCATCATTATGAGGAATTCGTAGGAGTAAATACAATATGAATGATTCGACATTAATTCTTACTGCGGTAGTGGTGGCCCTAGCCCTTGTCTTTGATTTCATTAACGGCTTTCATGATACCGCAAATGCCATAGCCACATCAATTTCCAGCAAGGCACTACCCCCCAGAGCAGCTATACTCTTAGCATCCCTTATGAATTTAATAGGAGCCCTGACCTTCACCGGAGTTGCCAAAACCATAGGCGGGAAGATTGCAGACCCTTTTACCTTAAGCAACGGCTCATATATAGTGGTGGCTGCACTGTTAGCTGCCATAGCATGGAACCTCATAACATGGTATTATGGGATTCCAAGCAGTTCATCCCATGCCTTAATAGGTTCATTAGCCGGTGCTGTCGTTGCTTCTGCAGGGTTTAAAGCTGTTAACTTAAATGGTTTTACTTCAATTCTTAAATCCTTAATACTGTCCCCAATTCTGGCCTTTGTACTGGGCTTTATTATAATGAATATAATAAAAATTCTCTTCAGCAATGCTTATGCAGCTACAGCCAATCGGAGGTTCCGAACACTCCAAGTTTTTACCGCCGCTTGGCAGGCATTTAGCCACGGCACCAATGATGCCCAGAAGTCCATGGGTATCATAACCTTTGCACTAATAGCTGGTGGCTTTCAAGACAGCTTGGATATTCCCTTTTGGGTAAAACTATCCTGTGCCATTGCCATTGCTTTAGGCACTTCTGTCGGCGGCTGGAAAATAATAAAAACGGTGGGTAGTAGAATAATAAAAATTGAGCCATCAAATGGTTTTGCCGCGGACTTCACTTCGGCAACAATCATTTTGATGGCTACTTTGTTTAAACTTCCGGTAAGCACAACCCACGTTATATCTTCTGCAATTATGGGGGTGGGCTCTGCTAAAAGATTTCATATGGTTAAATGGGGAACAGCACAAAAAATAGTTACCGCATGGCTTATAACACTTCCCATTACCTTTGTGCTGGCAATTTTTTCTTACTATATTACGTTATTATTTAAATAGCTGATTAGGATTGGGACTTTGCTTTATAACCCTTGCATAACTCCTGATTAACAGCAAGCACTTCGTTATTAAAGTCCGTTTCCTTTGAACTAACCCTTGATAAATCCTTTACTTGGGACTGACTTTGCAGCATCAAGCCTGCAGGTACCAAGGTAAACTCCGGCAAATTCACATCATAAACCAATGAACAATGGGAAATAAAACATTTAATTCCCAATTGGGACTTATACACTACCGCATTAAACCCTATAAAAGACTCACTTCCAATTATACATGGCCCGTGTATTACCGCTCCATGCGCTATGCTACAGTTCTTTCCAATATCAATGGTACTCCCTTTCAAACCATGCATAATTACACCGTCTTGAACATTGGTACCGTCCCCTATTATAATAGGGGAACCTTCGTCTGCCCGAATTACAGCTCCGGGACAGATAATAACATTTTTCCCCACCCTTACATCTCCGATTAATACTGCTGATGAGTGGATGTGTGCAGTGGGATCCACTTGGGGGACCGCCTCTTCACTTCTCCATGAGGTTAGCGGGGATTTTTCCAAAATCATTTTCTAATCGTCTCCCTTTCTAAAGCGTCCGGCTTATTTTTTATTATAATGAAAAATCCGCCACTGGAGCGAATTAATATTTATCTACACTATGTCTATTGTTTCACCGTTGCTATTTAAAACAAATTTTGCGGCACTTAACTCTTGGGTGATTTTTAATCGGTTGGAGCCTATTTGAATAACACTTCCTGGTTTTGAGTTCTTTGCTTTAATATGATTTTTTGATTTAACCCTCACCAACGCCGGTGAGCCAAGACCACTGCCCAACTCATCAAGCTCTACATTACCCTCACTGACAATTTGTCCGCCTTTAAACGGTCCCACTATTTTTACATTGCCCACCGAATATATATCTGTGTTAACACAGCCTTTTCCTATAATATGCACTTCCCCTGAGCAATTTATTGTGGATCCGTGCACCGCCTTTGCTGTAATGCTGGCCTTTTCAAATTCCTGCAAATCCATAACTTTAATAGCTTTATCCAAATGGTACATCAAATCTTTAAAATCCTTGTGGTCAAAACTGACCCCAACAATAATTTTAACAGCCTCAAGGGCGTCCACTACCTCAAAGGGAAGATTAAAAGTGCCTATATTAATTAACTGCTTGGTGTTTACCTTAATATTCTTGAAATGCTTTTCAATTAATCCATGAACTACCTGAGCAAATGACAGCTTATCTACCGCAGCTAACTTATCCTTCATTTGCTCAAGGGTTTTAATTAGATTCTTTAAATCATTAAAAAGATCTTCCATAATGTATTTTATCTTTCCACACTCGACAGCTCCCATACCGGCAATAATTTCACTGCTGATAATGTTTTTATGTACCACCAAGCTTTCACCGCACATTATTTTTGCGCCGGTTACAATACCTGCTACTGTTATATTCCCGGAAGCCTCCACAATCATAGTTTCAGTCACATTCCCACTTACCACAACATCTCCTTTAAAGCGAATGTTTCCGGTCTTCATTGAAACGTCACCGGATACTGTATAGGAATGATCCACCTTAATCAACGCACCCACTGCAGATTTTTTTGCAACAGGCATACCCTGAATAGTTGAATAAACTTTATTGCCGTCACTGGATAAACGAACACCTCTACCTAAGGTAATAACCGCCTCTCTCGGGTCGGGAGGCATAATATACTCTCCGGTAACAGCCCTGCCTGGTTTGCCTTTGGTGGGAGGGTGTTTTTGGGCCAGCAAATCTCCCTCATTAACCGAACATAAATTGCTGGTTTCTCTATAATCAATGGTCTCTTCTTCTTCAACCCCGCAATTACCTTTCTTCTGATCCCAAAGCAACTCTACCCAGCCGTTTTCACCCGGTGTGGGAGGATCTCCCTTAGCTATAACCAGGGGCTCCCCTTTTTGCATGACTGAACACTGCTGCAATGCTTCCGGGATTAAACCATGAGTTATACCCGCCGATTTAAGCTTGTTGATTACCTCTTCCATGGTGGGAGTCTCGTCACTGACCATTCTTATAGATGCCAACATCTTATCCTTGGAAATGTCAATCCGGATATTATCTGACATTTAGCATACCCTCTCCACATATGTTTATTGTTACCGCTACCAAAAAAGCCAATAATTAACACTATTTTATATAAATAATCTTAATAAATAGGAACATACTATTATTAGAGTTCAATCAATCACTTTTATAGGGCTAATTATTTTAGATCTATAAAGATTGGATGAACTCATTATATAGGGGTCTTCTTCTTATTTTGAAGAAGACCTCTAATTTATAAATAACTTTAAGATGGCTTAGCAGAGAATTTATGTTCTTATCTGTCCATCTCCAAAGATAATATATTTATATGTGGTCAGTTCTTTTAGTCCCATGGGACCCCGTGCATGAAGTTTTTGGGTGGATATACCTATCTCTGCACCGAAACCAAACTGCTGTCCGTCAGTGAATCGACTGGATGCGTTAACATACACTGCGGAGGAATCCACTTCCTTTAAAAATCTCCTGGCTTTGGCGTAATCTTTGGTAACAATAACTTCGGAATGCTTTGTACCATAGAAATGAATATGATCCATGGCCTCATCTAGGCTGTCAACTATCTTCACCGCCAAAATCAAATCCAAATATTCTTCAAACCAATCTTCCTCAGTGGCTTGCTGCACCCAAGGAACCAATTCATTAACTTTTTCGTCTCCCCTGATTTCAACACCCAGTTCCTTCAGTTTACCCAACACTGTGGGTAAAAACGAGTCCGCTATGGCACTGTTAACCAGCAATGTCTCCATTGCATTGCAGACTCCCGGACGATGACACTTAGCGTTGATCACAATCTCTTCAGCCATTTCCAAGTCAGCCATATCATCAACATAAACATGGCAATTGCCCACACCGGTTTCAATTACCGGAACAGTAGCATTTTCAACCACAGTCTTAATTAATCCTGCCCCTCCCCTGGGAATAATGACATCGATTAACCCATTCATCTTAAGCATTGCATTAACTGATGCTCTATCAGTGTTCTCCACCAATTGAATGGAATTTTCGGGCATTCCTCCCTGAACAGCAGCGTTTGCTATCACTTCGGTAATAACTTTATTTGAATTAATGGCATCCGAACTGCCCCTAAGAAGCACAGTGTTACCTGATTTTATACAAAGACCCGCGGCGTCAACAGTAACATTGGGTCTGGCCTCATAAATAATCCCAATAACACCTAGGGGCACCCTCATTTTACCCACCTGGATACCGTTGGGTCTTAACCACATGGATTCTACCTCTCCCACGGGATCGGGCAGACCTGCCAACTCCCTTAGACCTTGGGCTATATCTGCGATACGTTCCGGGGTAAGAAGCAGTCTGTCAATCAAAGATTTTGACAATCCCTTCTCAGTCCCTATCCAGATATCTGACTTATTAGCCTCCAAAATCCTGGAAGTATCTTTGGTTAGTGCATCCGCCATACAAAACAAGGCCTGATTTTTTAAGTTAGTGGATAGCCCCGCCAGTTTTCTGGCAGCTATACCAGCTTTTTTTGCTTTTTCTCTAATCTCCTGGTCAAACATTTATCTGCCCCCCACTTATACATTAGAAACAAGATTATTTCTGTGAATCACTTCATCATAATCTTGATGTCCCAATAATTTTTTTATATCACTGGAATGATAACCTTTTATCTTACAAACATCATGGGCTGAATAATTTACAATTCCCCTGGCAATTTCCCGTCCTTTACAGTCCACAACAGAAACGGTATTGCCTACTTCAAATACTCCCTCCACCCCTAATATACCGGATGGCAGAAGACTTTTTCCGTTATATAGCAATGCTTTGGAAGCACCATCATCCACAATAATTTTTCCTTGGAGAGAAGAGCTATAAGCAATCCACATCTTTTTATACTCCATTTTCCCTTGGGGCCAAAAAATAGTTCCTATATTCTCTCCCGCTATAACCCTGCGCACAACATCTTTTTCACATGCATTGGCTAAGATCATAATAAACCCTGAGTTCATAGCTATCTTTGCTGCCTGCAGCTTTGTGGCCATTCCCCCTGTGCCCAAACAACTTCCTGCACCACCTGCCAGTTTTTCAATATCTTCATTTACTTCTAGCACCTCGGGAATTAATCCAGCATCTTTGTTTTCCCTGGGATCGCAAGAATATAGTCCATCTACATCAGACAGAAGAATAAGGAGTTCCACATCTGCCAATCCGCCCACCATAGCAGCCAGGGTGTCATTGTCTCCAAGTTTTATCTGATCCACAGCCACAGTATCATTCTCATTGATAATGGGAATAACCCCCATGCTCATCAGGGAATACAACGTATTTCTTGCATTTAAAAATCTCTGCCGGTGAGCAAAATCCTCTTTTGTCAAAAGAATTTGTCCCACCGTTACTCCATATTCAGAGAACAGCTTTT
>CAZHAJ010000016.1:0-21215 GCA_964530215.1 uncultured Peptococcaceae bacterium
CCCCAGTACTTCCATGGAAACTTCTTCACCTGTTACTGCCTTAATAACTTGGGGTCCAGTTATAAACATCTGGCTGGTGTTTTTCACCATAAATATAAAATCAGTTATCGCCGGAGAGTAAACAGCCCCACCTGCACAAGGCCCCATAATAACGGAGATTTGGGGTATTACCCCGGAAGCTTTGGTGTTTCTGTAAAAAATTTCTCCAAATCCGTTTAATGCATCCACACCTTCCTGAATTCTGGCACCACCCGAGTCATTTAGTCCTATGATAGGGGCACCCATCTTCATGGCATCATCCATGATTCTGCAAATTTTAGCAGCATGGACTCTGCCCAGAGACCCCCCTGATACAGTAAAATCCTGGGAATATGCATATACGGTACGACCGTTTATCTTCCCATGTCCTACCACTACGCCTTCGCCTGGGGTTTTGAGGTTATCTACGTTTTCATCCCCTGCAAAGGTTACTATCTCGTTAAAGGTGTCAGGGTCAAACAGCATGTCTAATCGTTCCCAGGCGGTGTTTTTGCCTGCTTTATGCTGTTTGTTAATTCTGTCAGCACCGCCTCCGGATTTAATTATTTCCCTGATATTATTAAGGCGTTCAAGTTTTTCGTAAATACTCATTTACCTTACTTCCTTTCACAAATTTCTATCAATGTCCCAAAGGTTGATTTGGGGTGGATAAAAGCTATCTTTGCACCGTTTGCACCTTTTCTGGGGGTTTCATCAATTAAACGAACATCTTTAACCTTCATTTCCTCTAGTTTTTTTTCTATGTCATCCACCATGAAAGCAATATGCTGTACTCCTTCCCCATTTTTTTCTATAAAGCGGGAGATGGGCCCGTCTTCAGAGGTAGATTCCAATAGCTCGATTTTTGTATCTCCCAAAGGCAAAAAAGCAACTCTTACTTTTTGTTCAGGAACTTCTTCGATTTTAGTAACATTAATTCCCAAAATGTCTTGGTAGAACTTGATTGATTTGTCCAAATCTTTTACCGCAATGCCGATATGGTCAATTTTATTTACCATTTTTTCACATCCTCGAAAATTTTCAATTATGAACACTTTCTTTTATATATTTTATAATTACATCAGTGGGAGTACCGGGACCAAAAATTTCAGCTATCCCAGCTTCTTTAAGCAGAGGCACATCTTCTTCGGGGATTACCCCTCCCCCTAAAACGATAATATCATCCGCACCATGATTTGCTAAACCTTCCACCACAGCTGGGAAAAGA
Organism: uncultured Peptococcaceae bacterium; assembly: GCA_964530215.1. Taxonomy (GTDB): domain Bacteria; phylum Bacillota; class Desulfotomaculia; order Desulfotomaculales; family Desulfocucumaceae; genus JAAXTT01. The sequence continues at coordinate 1,247 of CAZHAJ010000016.1, forward strand.
TGCATATGGGCACCGGAAAGAATGCTAAGAGCTACAATGTCTACATCTTCCTGAATTGCAGCCTGAACTATCTGATTTGGGGTCTGGCGTAATCCAGTATATATAACTTCCATACCTGCATCGCGCATGGCTTGGGCTATTACTTTGGCTCCCCGGTCGTGCCCGTCTAAGCCGGGTTTTGCCACCAGTATCCTAATTGGTCTGTTACTCACAAGTTTACCCTCCCAATCTATCAAAATACTATATGCTGCTTATATTCACCGAACACATCCCTCAGCACATCACAAATTTCACCTAAAGTAGCGTAATTTTTCACTGCTTCAATTAAATACATCATAAGATTTTCGTTGTTTTTTGCTGCTTGTTGAATCTTCAGGAGCATTTCCTCAACAACTATATTGTCTCGTTCCTCTTTTAATTTATTTAATCGGTAAATTTGCTGTTCTTGAACATTGGGATCCACTCGCAGTAATCCTTTAGGTTTTTCTGTTTCTGTGGTAAATTTATTTACTCCTATTACTACCTTGTTACTCCTTTCGATGTCCATCTGATACTGATAGGCGCTGTCTTTAATTTCTTTTTGCATAAAATCTATGGCACTGGGTGCGCCCCCCATTTTATCAATCTCTTCTATATACTGCATAGCTTTGGCCTCTATATCATCGGTGAGACTTTCAATCAGATAAGAGCCACCTAAGGGATCAACCGTATCAGTAACCCCTGTTTCATGGGCGATTACTTGTTGTGTACGCAAAGCTATTAGCACCGAGTCTTCACTGGGTAGCGCCAAAGCTTCATCACGAGAGTTGGTATGAAGAGACTGTGAACCTCCCAAAACTGAACTTAAAGCTTGGTAAGCCACTCTTATTATGTTTACGTCGGGCTGTTGAGCGGTAAGTGTGGAACCTGCTGTTTGGGTATGGAACCTCATCATCATTGAACGTGGATTCTTTGCTCCGAACCTTTCTTTCATGATTTTTGCCCATAGTCTCCTTGCCGCTCTAAATTTTGCTGCTTCCTCAAATAAGTTTAAATGAGCGTTAAAAAAGAATGATATTCTTGGAGCAAAATCATCAACATCAAGTCCGGCATCAATTGCCGCATTGACATATGCAATCCCGTCTGCCAAGGTGAAGGCAACTTCCTGAACTGCGGTGGAGCCTGCCTCTCTTATGTGATATCCACTTATGCTGATTGTGTTCCAATTGGGTATTTTTTCGGCGCAAAATGAAAAAATATCTGTAATAAGCTTCATGGACGGTGCAGGGGGGAATATGTATGTACCCCTTGCTATATATTCTTTCAATATGTCGTTTTGGATGGTCCCCCTTAATTTTTCAGGAGCTATACCACGTTTTTCGGCAACGGCAATATACATTGCCAATAGTATTGCCGCGGGGGAGTTTATAGTCATAGAAGTACTTACTTGGTCCAAAGGTATTTGGTCAAATAAATTTTCCATATCCAAGATAGAGTCTATAGCAACTCCTACTTTGCCCACTTCACCTGCTGCCAGCGGATGATCCGAATCGTATCCTATTTGGGTCGGTAAATCAAAAGCGACAGATAGACCGGTCTGACCCTGCTCCAGAAGATAACGGAAGCGGTTATTGGTTTCCTCTGCAGTGCCGAATCCTGCGTACTGCCTCATTGTCCAAAGTCTACCACGATACATGTTGGGTTGTACGCCCCGGGTAAAGGGAAAATCTCCCGGCAGACTTGAGTCCCAGTTTTCAGAATCAAGATCTGTGGCTGTATAAACAGTTTTCATTTCAATCCCCGAATCTGTTGTAAAGCCAGTCTTTCTTTCTGGCCTTTTCTGTCGTAACTGCTCTAGTTTTTGTTCCCATTGTTTTTCTTCTTCTTTTAATTGCCTAAGTTTATCGTTATTCAACAAATGAAGTACACCTCCGAGTACTGGGATTTTCTTTACAGCACCGATTTAATTAGCTGTGGAACTTCAAAGGGCAGGGATGCAACTAAAACTCCTGCTTCCTTTAAAGCATTTACTTTTCCTTCATAAGTACCTTTACCTCTTTCAATGATGGCACCGGCATGACCCATTCTTTTGCCGGGGGGAGCACTCTTCCCGGCAATATATGCCACCACAGGCTTGGTCATATGCCTTTTTATAAACTGAGATGCCAGTTCTTCTTGGTCGCCCCCTATCTCACCTACCAAAACCACAGCTTTGGTTCCCTCATCATGCTGGAACTTTTCCAGAACATCAACAAAGGACAAACCGACTACACGATCACCACCCAGTCCCACCACAGTGGATTGACCGATACCGTTAACGGTGAGGTTGGAAACTATCTCATAGGTTAAGGTCCCGCTGCGGGCCACAACTCCCACAGGTCCGGGAATAAAGAATTGATTTGAAGGTATGCCTATCTTGCACTGACCTGAAGAAACAATGCCAAAAGTATTAGGTCCTATGACTATTGATCCCTTGTACCTAGCAAAATTTATAATGTCTATTTCATCGTTTAAAGGGATATGTTCGGTGACTATAACGATCACTTTAACTCCAGCCTCTATCGCTTCAAAGGCAGCATCTTTGGCGAATGCAGCAGGGATAAACAGACAGGTGGCATCTACCCTTTGCTCCTCCCTGGCTGCCGATACAGAATCATAAATAGGTACTCCTTCAATCATCTGGCCTCCTTTACCGGGGGAAATGCCAGCCACAACCTTAGTGCCAAAATCCAGCATCTGGAGCAAGTGAAACCTTCCTTGATTACCGGTGGCACCCTGAATAATTACATTCGTATTTCGGTCAATAATAATTGCCATAATCTGAAGTTCTCCTTTTAAATGTTTGCACTATTTACTATTTTATACGGTTGGCTATTTCAACCGCCTTAGCAGCCGCTTGGTGCATTAGTTTATAAGCTTGGAAACCGTTATCTTTTAATATTTTTACTCCTGCTTCCTCATTGGTGCCCACCAGCCTAATTACCACCGGAATGGGTATCCCCACTTCCTTTTTTACTTTCACCAGTGCATTAGCAACATCGTCACAGCGGGTAATACCGCCAAAAATATTAATGAAAATTACTTTAGGTTTCGCATCCAGTAGTATTTCTAAAGCTTTTACTGTCCCTTCCATGCCGGTCCCGCCCCCTGCGTCCATAAAGTTTGCAGGCTTGCCACCGTAGTACTCTAGAGTGTCTAAGGTTCCCATGGTTATACCTGCTCCGTTGGCCATAACCGCGATATTTCCATCCAACTGAACATAGGAAAGACCGGCATCATGTGCTTTTTGCTCGGCTTCGGTTCTCTCCTCAACATATGGCAACTCAGGTTGTCTGAACACAGATTCATCATCTATGGTTATTTTTGCATCTGCGGCTATAAGGTTATTATCACTTACAACCAGGGGGTTTATTTCCACTAACTCAGCATCTTTTTCTCTGAACAACTTATATAATTTTGGTAGCAGCAGGGTCATCTCCTTGGCAGCATTGCCGGTCAAACCGATTCTTCGGGTGATATCTCTGGAAGCATAGTTGTTAAGTCCGATAAAAGTATCTATATGGTATTTCACTATTTCGTTGTCCGGAACTTCTTCTATATCAATACCGCCTTGAGCTGAGATGATAAGCAAAGGTTTGCCTGCCGAACTGTCAACAGTAATGGCAACATATAATTCCTGATTAATTTTTAATTTTTCCTCTACAAGCACCTTTTTTACAGTTAGCCCTTGAACAGTGCTGTACAAAATTTCCTCTGCTGCTTTTTTTGCCTCTTGAGGGGTTGAAGCAAAGGCTATACCCCCTCCTTTTCCCCTTTTGCCGGAAAGTATTTGGGATTTAACCACAACAGGGGCATTTATTTCATAGGCAGCTTGAAAAGCTTCATCCACTGTAGATGCGGTATTTCCTTTGGGAATACGAATGCCATAGCTTGATAATAGTTCTTTGCCCATATACTCGAATAATTTCATATAATTGATCCCTTCTTTTTATTGTTGTCTGTTTATTCTGATTATTATTTTCAGTTTGTTTATTTAGCTGCCCAATTTTTTATTCCTTCTTCAAAAATATCTCCACCAAAGGAGTCATTGGCTACTATAACAGGCAGTTCCTTGACGTATAGCTCATGAATGGCTTCAGGACCCAACTCAGGGTAAGCCAAGATCCTGCATTTTATGATGCTTTTAGATATAAGCGCAGCAGCTCCGCCCACTGCAGCAAAATATACTGCCTTATATTTTTTTATGGCTTCGATTACTTCGGGAGATCTTTTGCCTTTTCCTATCATTCCCTTTAATCCTAGGCTTAAAAGCTTTGGAGTATACAGGTCCATTCGCCCGGAAGTTGTGGGGCCAGCAGAGCCTATGATTTGTCCCGGTTTTGCCGGGCTTGGCCCGGCATAGTAAATGATTTGGCCTTCCGGATTAAAGGGCAGGGTCTTGCCATTGTCCAGCAGTTCTATCATTTTTTTATGTGCCGCGTCTCTGGCGGTGTATATGAAGCCGCTAATTAATACCGATTGCCCCACCTGAAGTTTAGCAATTGTGTCATTGTCCAGTGGGGTTTCTAGATGTATCGAAGACATTTTGACACCTCGGTTCATAGAGTAATTTCCTTATGTCTTGCTGCGTGGCAGTTAACGTTTACTGCCACCGGAAGGCTGGCTATGTGACAGGGGAAAATGTTTATATGTACTGCTAGGGCCGTTACTGTGCCGCCAAAACCCTGAGGTCCGATGCCCAAAGAATTTATTTGATTCAGTAACTCTTCTTCCAGAGCGGCTGTATCAGGGTCATGACTGGGTACGCCTACTTCTCTCAGCAGAGCCTCTTTTGCCATTTGCGCGCAATATTCAAAATTTCCGCCCAATCCTACTCCCACTATTATGGGTGGACACGGATTTGGTCCTGCACTTTTAATGGTATCCACCACAAAAGATTTAACGCCGTCAACACCCTCCGCAGGTTTTAGTATTTTTATGGCACTGACATTTTCACTGCCTCCACCTTTTGGAGCAACAGTTATTTTCAGCTTGTTTCCCGGTACAATTTTAAGATGAATAATTGCCGGAGTGTTGTCACCGGTATTAATCCTATTTAATGGATGGCGTACCATGGATTTGCGCAGGTAACCCTCTTGATAACCTCTCCTAACTCCTTCATTCACAGCTTCATATAGGTCGCCATCTACAATATGAACATCTTGACCCAGTTCGATAAATACTACTACCGTGCCGGTATCTTGGCACATGGGAACGCTTTCTTTTGATGCAATATCAGAATTTTTTAGAATTTGGTCCAAGGTGTTTCGACCAACGGGTGACAATTCCCTTTCTCTGCCTTTCTCCAGTGCTTTTATAACATCTTTTCCAAGATAGTAGTTTGCATCTATACATAATTTAGTTACTGCATTTGTTATCGAAAGTGCTGTGATTTTTCTGATTAGTAACACCTCCATTTTTACTAAGGGTAATTGTTTTAATTATACAATATTTTTTTGAATAATTAGAATATTTAAAGGCTCAAGAGTACAGATGCTTGCATTGATTTATTGATGTAAAGGGTTAAATATAATGTTTTTAATTTTTTCACATCTACACCACATTATCAACGTGCATATGGATTGTATTTAGTATACATGACGGATGATCGTTTTATTTGTTAGTGAAATTACCTGATTAGATATTTTTAGAACAAGTGTTTCATTTAATAAGGTTGTTATGATATAATAACCACAGTAATAAATGGAAAGGCTGGTGCTGTTATGGATAGTTTGACTTCCAGGGAGAATGACATCATAGAATATATATTGAATAACATTAAAGTAAAGGGCTATCCACCATCTGTCAGGGAAATTGGTCAAGCTGTCGGACTGAAATCCAGCTCAACCGTTCATGGTTATCTTAAGAGGTTGGAAGCAAAGGGATATATTAGAAGAGATCCCACTAAGCCCAGGGCAATGGAGGTTACTGGAACACAAAGAATCAGTATGGAGGATCTGGAGCTGGTCCCCCTTTTAGGTAAGGTGGCTGCAGGTATGCCGATATTGGCCGCGGAAAATCATGATTACTCCCTTCCCCTGCCTACTTCGTATTTTGGTGAAGGGAAAATTTTTATGCTGAAGGTTCGTGGGGATAGCATGATAGATGCAGGCATCCACGAAGATGATTTGGTTGTGGTCAGGCAGCAGCATAATGCAGACAACGGTGATATCGTAGTAGCCATGATTGAAGATGAAGCAACAGTCAAAAGATTTTATAAAGAAAACCATCACATTCGCCTTCAGCCGGAAAATAAAAACCTGGAACCTATATATACCAACGATGTTTCTATTTTAGGCAAAGTAGTTGGACTGATGAGGAGATATTAAGCTAAAGGGTAAAATAAGGAGCGGTCTGTAACCGCTCCTTTGCTTTATTCCTGAATATTAAGAGCTGCATTTAACACTGCAATTCTGGTATAATGTCTCGACATTCCACCTTGGAGATATACGGCATATGGTTCCCGGATAGGTGCATCTGCACTTAGCTCTATTGATGCACCTTGGGTAAAGCAGCCGGCTGCCATTATTATTTTATTGTCATAACCCGGCATATCATCAGGTATGGGAACCGCACCGGAATCCACCGGTGAAGCACTTTGTATTCCTTGGCAGAACTTGATTACCTTCTTTTCAGAACCCAGTAAGATGGTTTGAATTATATCTGTTCTGACCTCATTATAAGCAGGAAATGTTTTATATCCCAGCTTTTCAAAAAGTCTGGCAGCAAAAACCGCACCATGTAGTGATTCTGCAACTATTCTGGGTGCCAGAAATAAACCTTGGAATAATAGTCTTACATAATCTGGAGAAGGTCCAATTTCCGAACCTACTCCTGGGGCTGTCCACCTTGCGGCAGCCATTTCCACTAAATTTTCTTTACCTATAACGTAACCTCCCGATGGGGCCAAACCGCCCCCCGGATTCTTAATCAGGGATCCCGCCACAAGGTCAGCTCCTACCTGTGTGGGTTCCAGAGACTCAACGAATTCGCCGTAGCAGTTGTCAACAAAAACTATAAGTTCTTTGTTGCATTCCTTGACGAACTTTATTAGCTGAGACAGTTCTGCTATATTGATTGAGGGTCTAAGGGAATATCCCCTGGATCTTTGTATATAAACCACCTTGGTTTTTTTGTTAATGGCTTTCTTAATTCCGGCATAGTCAGGCAACCCTTTAAGTAAATCCACTTGACTATAGCTAATCCCAAACTCCTTTAGTGAGCCTTGTCCGCTGTCGTTGATACCTATCATGCTGTGCAAAGAGTCATAAGGCAAACCCACCACTGACAATAGTTCATCACCCGGTCTTAATACACCAAAGAGACAGAGGGCTATGGCATGGGTTCCGCTGACAATTTGGCTTCTTACCAACGCTGATTGAGCGCCGAAAATTCCGGCGTATATCTCTTCTAATTTATCCCGGGCAGAATCATTGTATCCGTAGCCGGTGGATCCTTTTAGGTGATAGTCAGAAACACCCAGTCCAGAAAATTGCTCCAACACTTTTTTGTGATTAACATAAGCATTTTCTTCAATTTGCCTGGATATATCATAGATATCTTCATCTACCTGTTTTGCAAGTTTATCTAAAGCATCGATATTTAAAATAAAAATGCACCATCCTTAACAGCTTTTATCTTTCATATTATAAATCATTTCGCGCTTTTATCATATCTTCTCTGCTTATCGTCATGAGATCCTCTCTGTTTAGTTTCTTTAGTTTAATTAATCTAACAGCCTGGCTTCGCATTGAGCGCTCTATTATATTCCTGACCAATCTGGCATTACCGTTGTGCTTCGACTTTGAACTGCTTTCAATAATATGTCTAAGTTCTTCTTTTGCAGAAGTTGATAGAGTATATTGTCTCTGTTTCAGCATCATGTCGGCTATGTCCAGCAATTCTTTAGTGGAGTAGTCCGGAAAGTGTAACTGAATAGGGAACCTTGATCTCAGCCCAGGATTTGCCTGGAGAAACCACTCCATCTCATCATTGTATCCTGCTAAAATTAAGACAAGGTTATCTCGATGATCTTCCATTCCTTTACAGAGGCAGTCTATAGCTTCCTTGCCAAAATCTTTTTCTCCTCCTCTGGCTAAAGAATAAGCTTCGTCTATGAATAGTACACCCCCCAGAGATTTTTTTATATGCTCTCTGGTTCGCTGAGCTGTGTGGCCTATGTATTCTCCCACCAGATCTGCCCTTTCAATCTCTATCACATGACCTTTTTCCAAGATATTCATTTCTCTAAATAAATTACCCAGTATTCTTGCTACCGTAGTTTTCCCGGTACCGGGATTACCTTTAAAAATCATGTGGAGCACGGTATTCTCATTATTGAGCTCTTCAATTTGTCTTTTTCTTTGGATCTCTACATAAGCATAAATTTCATGAATTAACTGTTTAATTTTTTCCATTCCCACCAGTATATTTAATTCAGAAAAAATATCACTCAACGCTGTTCTTTTTTTGTTGTCCTGAAAAGGTGATTTTTTCTCATTAGTCCGGTTGGAATGAAGTTGTTTTTTGGACTGAGGTCCTGTGCTTTTATATTTAGTGGGAGTTGAACTGATGATTGGCCTGATATTAACCCTCAAAGAAATCACCTCCCTGACTATAGATTATACGCTGAATGGGGGGAGGTGTTCCAATAAAGGAGATAATTATATATGTTATTGTTTACTAAAAAAAAGAAAGTCTCCCATAAATAAGAGACTGTTGTTTTCTATATATAAAGCACTAAACCGATTTTGTCTCGGTGATTGTTGTATTTACCGGTTTTAGGGGACTAATGGTGGAAATGGCATGTTTATAAACCATCATCTGTTTTCCTTCACATTCCAAAATTACCGTAAAGTTATCAAATCCTTTTACCATTCCCTTTAGCTGGAAACCATTTACCAGGAATATGGTAACAGGAATGTTTTCTTTTCGCACTTGATTTAAAAAGGCATCCTGCAGATTTATCTGTGTCTTTGTCATACAAAGAACCTCCATTGGTATATTTTTCTATCTATCTAAAAAAACATTCGACACCTTTCAAAATACTCCTTCTGCTGCCCTTGCAATTTCGCTTAATATTTCATCACAGTCTTTTTTGTCTGTATAAATCCAATTTATTCTGTTGTCTTTTTTAAACCAGGTTAGTTGGCGTTTTGCAAAACGTCTGGTATTCATTTTTAATAAATCTATAGATTGCTCAAGGGATAGTTCTCCCTTAATATATTGAACAATTTCTTTGTATCCCAGTCCCTGCATTGAGTTCAATTGTGGGCTGTAGCCCTTATCCAAAAGACTTGCAACCTCATCCACTAGACCGCTCTCCAGCATCTTATCCACTCTTTTTTCGATGTTTCTGTATAGCTCTTTTCTATCCAATGTTAATCCATAAAACAATAGATTATAGTGGGATTTATTTTCCTTGCTAATACTTTGTGACATTGTTTTGCCTGTTAAATAGTATACTTCCAGCGCTCGAATTATTCTCTTTACATTATTTTCATGTAAAGTGGATGCAGTGTAAGGGTCTAGTTTTTGAAGTTTCTTGAACAAATTTTCTTTGCCAAACTCTTCACATTCTTGCATTAGCTTCTCTCTTAGTTTCAAATCAGTCCCTGCCTCAGTGAACACATAATTATCAATCACTCCGTTAATGTAGAGTCCTGTTCCCCCTACCATAATCGGCAGATTACCCCGTTGATAGACTTCCTTGATTATTATTTTTGAGTTGTGGCAATACAATGCCGCATTGTATTGCTCATCCGGCTCTACAATGTCAATCATGTGGTGCGGAATAAGCTTTTGTTGCTGCAAGCTGGGCTTAGCTGTACCGATATCCATTCCTCGATATATAAGCATTGAATCTGCGGATACAATTTCACCCTTAAGTCTCTGAGCCAACTGTAATGATATATCTGTCTTCCCAGAGGCAGTTGGTCCTGCCAGTACCATCAGCGGGATTTTGTCGTGTATTTCATACACCCCCCTTTATCAATATTCCATAGGCTATTGAGGAGTGTTTTCCCCCTGATACAGTTCTGATACCCAGTCTGGAAAGCTCTGTTCCCGTAGAGGACTCTTTTATAACCACTCTTTTCCTTGCCACCCGAAAAGCATCTTTTATTGTTTCTTGGGACAGCGGGGCGTAATCGGCAAGTGGTCTCAAAGTGTTGATGGAGCAAGATTTTTTGTTTGGAGCTCTAAACATTGGGTCAAAATATACTATATCAACAGAGTTATCAGGAAGGGTTTTTATATAATCACGATGATCTGTGGAAATTACCTTTATTTTCCTCATGGCGCCCATTAAATCCGGATCACTGTTATCTACATATGATTTCATTCCTTCACTAACAATTAATCCGATAATAGTGGATTTTTCTAATCCTATGATGTTTCCGCTTCCCGTAAAGTAAGAAGCAATCAAAGCATCTGAGCCAAGTCCCAAAGTGCAGTCCAGAAGGCTGTCACCATGTTTGAGATCCATAGCCTTAATCATTTGGTCAGTTTTCCCATTTTTAATTTCTTTTATGCGCAGTTTTGCTATGCCGGGGTGATAAAAAAACTCCCCCCCATGTGATATAAAAGTAATTTTACTGCTACACACTACAAGGATTCCAAGCATATCGTTACTCTCGATCATATCTTGTATTCCTTGATTTCTTCTGTGGAAGAACGGTGCATTTAGGAGATGACTAATTTTTTTAGCCTTTGTGGTTAAATTTTCATTTTCTCTTAGGGATGTAGTAACTGCAAAATATTTCATTAGTGTCCATTCCGTTTTTAAATAATATTATGTTCTTTTGAAGCGTGCTCTCAACTCTTGCTCGGTAATGTAGATTATGGTAGGTCTGCCATGGGGACAAGAGTATGGTACCCTTGTTTTTTTTAAGTCGTTTATGATTGCCCAAGCCTCATCAGCGGATGAACGTGTTCCAGCTTTAATTGCTGCTTTGCAGGCAGCGGAAGCAGCAATATCGTCAACAATTTTTTCCTTGACAATATTACCTGATTCCATTATGGACTCTAAAGAGTCTCTCAGCAGTTCTTCCGGAGGCAGTCCGGGAAGTTCAGATGGCACTTCTCTAATCATTACCGAACATGAGTCCAAGGTTTCAATGATTATTCCCAGTGAAGACAATAACCCCATATGATTTTCTGCAGTTTGGTATTCTCTTAAACTCAACTGAATTATTTGGGGTACCAATAGAATTTGGGTTTTAATAGTGTCCTGGGAAAATAGTTGTAGTATTTGTTCATACAGTATTCTCTCATGGGCCGCATGATGGTCAATAACCATCATACCCTTACTGCATCCTGCCAATATATAGCTGGTGGGTAGAAACCCGATGGGATATGCATCTGCCAGTGGGTCATTACTGTCTAAATCATTGTTTTTTGGTTCAGGTATTTGGCTATTATCTATATTTGGTGCTGTAAGAAGGTCATCCAACGGTCTTTTTTCAAAAAATTTCAGATGTTGGTTCTCACTTGAATATGGGAAGTCTCCTTGCTCAGTTTTGGAGACATGTGCTGGAACCTTCATTGGTTCATTGATTGCTGGCGTGTATGCCGGTATAATGCAATCCGACCTAAGGGTTGCGGCAACAGTTCTTCTGACGAGATTGAACAGTTTGTTTTCACCAGATACCCTTACGGTCATTTTTGAGGGATGCACATTAATATCCAGTTGGCTTGGTGCCACTGAAACCGTAATGACTGCCAAAGGATAGCGTCCTTTAGGCAATAAGGTGCCATATCCCTCAATAATGGCGGTATTAATTAAATAATTATAAACATATCGCCCATTGATTATTGAGGTAAGATTTTTTTTTGTACTTCTGTTTATCGACGGTGGAGATACCAGTCCCTTAATTACTATGTCTTCTTCAAAATTCTCGAAAGATATCATTTCTTTGGCCACTTGAGCACCGTAAATTGCAGCCAAAGTGTTCAATAGTTTGTTGTCGCCTGAAGTATTTAATAAATTTCTTCCGTCTATGGTTAATTTTATGCTGATATCCGGCCTTGTTAATGCCAAACGGGAAACAACATCAATAATTTTTCCGTTTTCAGTTGAAATAGATTTCATGTGTTTCAATCTGGCTGGAGTATTAAAAAATAGATTCTGAACTGAAATGGATGTTCCCGGGGGACAGCCTTGAGGTGATCGCGACAGCAAGCGACCCCCTTGCATTTCCAGTTTTGTGCCTTTTACTGTCTCAAGGGGTCTGGTAATCATTACTGTTTTACTTACTGCGGCTATACTGGGTAAAGCTTCACCCCGAAACCCCATGGAGGCAATTTCCTCCAGGTCCGACAGGGAGGTAATCTTGCTGGTGGCGTGTCTTTGAAAAGCCATAGTACAGTCGTCCTCATCCATGCCAAAGCCATTGTCAATAACTTTAATCTCTTGCAGACCACCACCTTTTATTTCTATATCTATTCTGGTTGCTCCGGCATCAAAGGAATTCTCCGTCAGTTCTTTTACTACGGAAGAAGGCCTTTCCACAACTTCACCGGCAGCAATCTGATTTGTGGTGGCTTCATCCAATAATATAATTTTGGGCATATTTCTACACCCCCTGTGCCGGACCTTGAGATTTCCATTCTTTCTTTTGGGATAAATCATAGGATAAACAGATGTCTGTAACTTTATCCTGAAGCATTACCAAATTATATTTTCCCTGGGCCATAATTTTTTCGTCATAAAGTGTATAAGCTTCGTTGAAGCATTGCGAGCACGAGTCCATAGGAATTGATATGGCCATTAGGGTGGCAAAATGACCATAATCCCTGGTAGCTTTTGATTCTATAGCCAGATAACCAGGACAGTTGCCGCATATCCTAACCTTTTCAATTTGTGTTTCTTCAATATAATCGGTGTCGTAATATATATCCTTTTTAATCTGGTAAAATTTACCGCTGCCAAATTTTGAGGCAATATCGATGTTATCCTTGTTTTCCCATACAGACAACATGTTTTCCACCATTTTTTGAACTTGGACAAAGCTATGGGGATTTTCCCTAAATACTGTGCTGTCGAGTTCCGGCTCTTTAACATTAGAATAGTCTATATTGGCAAGAGCCATTAAAATAGCCATATTTACGTAAGGTAGTGCGGTTTCTATGGCATAACCCCCTTCCAACACTGCCAGATGAGGATTTAGTTTTTTGGTGAAGTCGTCATATCCTTGGGCGGTAAAATTCATGCTTCACAGGGGGTCGGTGAAATGATTGTCCTGTCCTGCAGAGTTTATAATAAAATCAGGTTTAAAATCCTCAATTACGGGTAAAATCAAGTTGTCAACTATATAATTAAAGGTTTGGTCAGTCATGCCCGGAGGTAGTGGTATATTCAGGGTGCGGGCATAGGCACCAGGTCCACCCAGTTCATGATTAAAACCAGTTCCCGGGAAAATTGTTCTTCCGTCTTGATGAAAAGATATAAACAATACGTTGGGATCATGATAAAAGATCTCTTGGGTACCGTCACCATGGTGAACATCGGAATCTACTATGACCACCCGCTGTATTCCATGAACCCTTCTAAGGTATTCAACCAGCACTGCTTCATTGTTAATATTACAAAATCCTCTGTTACCGTGGACTACTCTCATGGCGTGGTGACCTGGAGGTCGAACCATGGCGAAACCATTTTTTATTTCTCCGGATAATACACTGTCTCCCAGAGATAAAGCTGCTCCTGCAGCTATCATATGGGCTTCGGTAACTTGGCTTTGAACCCTTGGGACGCAAAAATGAACCCTGGCAATATCATGAATCGTGGCCAATTTAGGAGGATATTCTATTATTTCAGGAAGATCCAAAAGTCCTTCCTCGAAGATTTGGTCTCTTGTATAAAGAAGTCTTTCTTCTCTTTCAGGGTGGGTTGGGGATATTGCCCAGTCAAAAGCCGGGAAAAAGATCACACCAGTGGGCCTAGTTGTCATCTACTCAACCTCCGTTCCGATGTAGTGCAGGATCCCACGTTTTGTCTGTACCGCAATATCGATTAGTTTGCCTCGGGTTTCCCAGTCTCGGATAATATTAAACACTTCTTTTCTTAACACCTCTGTTTCACCGAGGTCGTTTGTCAAGCCATACTTTTCAGCTCTTACATTCAGCCACTCATAGGAAAGGTTCAAGGCATGTTCTTCATCGAAGTTTTTATCAGGTATAACACCTTGATATCCTTCCTCCTGGATACTGTAATTTTTTTGTTCGGTGTCCGCTCTCAAGGTAACTTGCAATGTGGGTCTCGCCACTGCCGCTCCTATAGCATTTGCTACCCTGGCATAAGGAGGAATAACAGGATAGCAATCCAATGAAGCTGCCAGTTGGGTCAACAGCCCGGAGGCTGCTCCGCCAACCCCAACAACAGTGTCAGGTCTTAGCTTTTTCTTCTGAAGAACTTCCCAAACCCGATATGAAGGCTCTCTTTCCCAACTTTTAAACATATTGTTTACTTCGGTGGTTATAGCGTTTGTTACCAAGGAAACAATCTTCATTGCCACTTCCCATGGGGCTATTCCCAATGGGTCACCCAATATTTTCATAGCTTCGTTAGCTAAGTTGAGATCACCCAGCTTAGTTAATCCCATAACTTTTAGGGCATCTGTGGGAGTAGGCATGGAGCCGCCCATACAATAAGGGGGTCCCATTCTTTCAGGCAAAAGAATAAGTTTGCTGCCTACTCTTTTTACAATACTGTCACCACCCACCGGTACAGACTTAGTGGCCAAAGCTCGGACATGGGTTAATTGTCCGTCAATAGTGGCACCTTTTGAAGACAGCAGTGGCAGCCCACCCAGAATCAATGCCAAGTCAGAGGTGGTTCCGCCGACATCAACTACAACAGAGGTTTCACCGGGTGGTATAAGAGCTTGAACTCCAAGGACACTGGCAGCTGGTCCGCTGAAAATTGTCTCTACCGGAGAATTCATAGATGACTGAAGGGGCATTGTTCCTCCGTCAGCTTTTAATATGTAAACCGGGCAGGATATTCCCCGGTTATCTAAAGCGGCCATTACTGAGCTGACAAAGCTTTGGTACTTTTCCCTGGTGGCACAATTTAACAGGGTAGACATAACTCTCCGGGGAAAGTTTAGTTGTCCTGCCACCTGATGTCCCATTTCCACCAGCCAGTTCTGATTTGTTTGTTGTATTCTTTTGTATACTTCCATTTCGTGTTTGTTGTTGCGAGATGAAAATTTACCTACGATGGCAATTTTGTTGGTGTTTCTTTGGATAATTTGAGCCAAGGTGTCATCTATTTCATTTGTGTTTAAGGGAATAGTTTCCCGCCCTCGATAATCAATGGCACCACTTAGAAAAAAAGTTTGGGCATTGTATTTATAATCACTGTTGCTCAACCCTGGACCGGGAATTAAAATCAGATCCACGGGGTCATATTTTTTTTCTGCTATAAGATTAGTGATCATAGTGGTACTCAAAACAACCCTGGCTATTAGATCCGCATGTACACCAGCCATTATATTATCGAAGGCTTCCAATAAGGATGTCATCAGATCTTCTCTGGTGGGAACCTTTGTCCATGCCCGTACCTGCCCTTTTTCCAGTAATACTGCGTCAGTAAATGTTCCCCCGACATCAAGACCGATATACAACCCCTACACCCCCTAGATTATTTGAAAATGATTAATGTATTATTAATTTTTTAGGTTGTTCTGAAATTTTGCCAGTAAGTTTAAGGCATCCAAAGGAGTAATGTTTAAAACATCTATATTGTTAATTTCTTGTACCAACTGTTCATAAGCTTTTTCTTGTGTCTCTTGGAGCAAGCTTAGCCTAGACTCTGTTCCCACAATGTGATTTTGATGTTTTAAGTTTTCCAGATTAATTAAAAATTCTTGAGCTCGTTTTACGATGGATTCAGGTAAACCTGCTAATGCGGCAACATGTATGCCATAACTTCGATCTGCTTTGCCTGGTAGAACTTTTCTCAAAAAAATTATCTTGTTATTCTGTTCCTGTACTGTTATTGTATAGTTTTTAATACCGTCGATAGTATCAAGATCGGTAAGTTCATGGTAATGGGTCGAGAACAAAGTTCTGCATTTAATATTGGCAACTATATACTCTACAAGGGCGCGAGCTATACTGATACCGTCATAGGTACTGGTACCTCTGCCCACTTCATCCATAACTACCAAACTGTTATCGGTTGCTCCATTAATAATATTCCGACACTCCATCATCTCCACCATAAAGGTGCTGAGTCCTCCTGCCAGATCGTCTGCAGCACCTATTCTGGTAAAAATCTTGTCAACCACACCTATTCGAGCTTCTTCAGCCGGGATAAAACTTCCTATTTGAGCCATTAGCACCAGTAAAGCAACCTGCCGCATATAGGTACTTTTTCCGGCCATATTAGGTCCAGTAAGCAAAATAATATTATTTTCAATATTTATAGTGGTGTCGTTAGGAACAAATACGCCGCTGCCGATAACTTTTTCCACCACTGGGTGGCGGCCCTCTATTATAAGAATTTCTTTGTCAGTAGAAATTCTAGGTCGATTATAATTTTCCTCTAATGCAACTTCTGCTAAAGAAAGTATCGTATCTGTTAATGCTACAGCATTGGAGGTTTTTTGTATCCTTTCCACAGCAGAAGATACTTTTTCTCTTATTGAGTTGAATAAAGTGTATTCCAACTGTACCAACCGATCACCTGCCGAAAGTATTAAGTCCTCAAGTTCTTTTAGTTTTGGGGTTATATATCTCTCTACATTGGCTAGAGTCTGTTTTCTAATGAAATAATTTGGTACTTGGTTAATATAGGATTTAGTTACTTCAAAATAGTAGCCGAAAACTCTGTTATAGCCTACTTTAAGGTTTTTAATTCCTGAGTTTTCCCTCTCTTCGGACTCTAAATTAGACAGCCACGATCGTCCCTCACTTTGTATGTTTCTTAACCTGTCAATCTCGGGATGGTAACCATCCCTTATCAACCTACCTTCCCTTACAGTAAGAGGTGGGTCACCTATTATGGATTGTTGTAAAAGTTCACATATATCTTCCAAAAGATCTATACTTTGAGTTATCTGCTTAAAAATTGATGTGTTAAGTAAAGAAACTATTTTCTTCAAAGCGGGTAGCTTTAACAAAGAATTGCTTAAAGATAACAAATCTCTGGCATTGGCACTACCGTAAACTGCTTTAGCAGCTAATCTTTCCAGATCGTATATTTTGCTCAAGATTTTTGCTAAATCATCTTTACATATAATATTGCTCTTTAATTCTTCTACACTTTCCAAACGCTTATTAATTTCTGATGGGTCGGTAAGGGGTTGATCTATCCAGTTCCTAATCATCCGACCGCCCATAGCTGTTTTTGTTTTATCAAGAACCCATACCAAAGTTCCCCAACGCTCGCCGTCCTTTAAGGAAGAGGTAAGTTCCAGATTTTTTCTACTGGCTCGATCAATTAACATATACTGAGAGCTAAAATAAGGTTCCAGCTTCTTTATTTGGCCTGCATTCTTCATTTGAGTCAGCTCAAGATACCATAAAAGAGAACCTGAAGCTGCAAGTGCCTGAGCATTGTCCTGACACATGTTTTGCCATTTATCCCCTAAAACATCGTTTAATTTATTAGTGCTGTTTTCTTTGCTGTAATATTTATCTTCAAGAGAAGTTATATTTACCTTTTGAACCTCTTTAATCTCATTGATAATTTGGCAGTTGGCCATAGAGTCTGGGATAATTAACTCAGAAGGCTTAATACGGGACAATTCGTCCATCAATAATCTGGTGTTATCCAGTCCAGAGAATTGTGTGCATTTAAAGAAACCGGTGGTGATATCAGCAACTGCCAATCCATATACATTGTTTCCTTGATATACAGACACCAAGTAGTTGTGAGATTTTTCGTCAAGCGAAGTGTTTTCCATGACAGTCCCAGGGGTTATCACCCGAACCACTTCTCTTTTGACGATACCCTTTGCTTGCGGTTCTTCCATCTGTTCACAGATAGCAACCTTATAACCCTTTTGAACCAGTCTGGCAATGTATGTATCTGCCGCATGATATGGGACACCACACATGGGAACTTTTTGGGGATGTCCTGCATCTCTGCCGGTAAGGGTTATTTCCAGTTCTTGAGATGCTTTTACAGCATCTTCAAAGAACATTTCGTAAAAATCTCCTAATCTAAAAAAAAGAATAGCTTCTTTATACTGACTTTTAATTTCCAAGTATTGTTTAATCATTGGGGTATAGCTCAAAACCGTTCCCTCCCCCGATATTATATCACACACAATAAGTGGGCTATATGCCATTATACGGCAGGGTTTTCTAAAGAAAAAAAGCCGCCAACAAATAATGTCAGCAACTATGAATTTTGCAAACTTATAATACTATGGTAATAAACATTTAACAACTATTGCAGGAACCACAGTCAGTGCTTTGGCAAGTGGATATGTCGCCGGAGATAGATCTTGCTATGATATCATTAATTTCTTCCAGCACCCTTTCAAAGCCTTGTTGCTTGCGAAAAAAATTTACAATTAAATCATTATCCATAACTTTTTGCTCTAAATCTTCAACCTCTGCAATTTGCTCCGGAGTAAGGTCTTCCCCTTTGTCCCTTAGTTCCAGAAAATATCTTTGTTTTTGGTTAAATTCATTGACTAACAGGCTTGCTTCAGGGTCATTCATCATGGCGATCTCTGCATTTTTCATATTCTTCAGTTCATCTGATGAAGCTATAGCTTCCCCCAGCTCTTTTGCTTTTTCTAATATAGACATCATGCACCTCCGTTAGAAATATAGAAAAATTTTAAAATCAAAATTAAAACGTATATTAGGCAGTTGATAGCCTAAATTTTTTCACCGTCCAGATGGGAAAGGGTATAACCTGTAATTTTAACTCTGTATATCTGACCAATTTCTTCAGGTTTACCTGGTATATAAACCAGTTTGTTGCTCCTGGTTCTGCCTATATTTATGTTTGCTATCGTTTTATGCAGTCCCTCCAGCAATACTTCATGAACAGTACCAAGTTCCTGAGCATTTCTTTCAAAGGAAATCTCATTCTGTCTCATTATTAATTTTTCTATCCTTTGTTTTTTTACATTTTCCGGCACCTGTAAGTTCATTTTTTCAGCCGGGGTACCCGTTCTCTTGTTGTAGACAAAGGTATAGACTGTATCATAACGCACTTTTTCCAATATATCCATGGTATCCATAAAATCTTCTTCTGTTTCACCGGGAAAACCCACCATAATGTCGGAGGTAATGGACGCTCCGGGAATATGCTCCCTTATAGTTTTTATTAAATCTAGGTAATAATCCCGGTCATATCCTCTGTTCATTGATTTAAGAACTTGATTGCTTCCTGACTGGATCGGTATATGAAAATGCTCACAAACCTTATGGGTGGTGCTGATGGTTTCTATGAGGTGATTTGTAAAGTCTTTTGGATGTGAAGTCATAAACCTGATTCTCTTTAGACCGTCCACTTTGTCTACTTCTATAAGTAATTCCGGAAAACCATATGGTGACAATGTACCTTCCAGGTCTTTTCCGTAGGAATTAACATTTTGACCCAGCAGAGTAACTTCTCGGTAGCCCTGGACTGCTAAATCCTTCAACTCTTTTATTATATCACTGGGTTTTCTGCTTCTCTCCCGTCCCCGAACATAAGGAACAATGCAATAAGTGCAAAAGTTATTGCAGCCGTATACAATTGGTACCCATGCTTTAATGCCGTCTTTTCGCTTGGCAGGCAATTGTTTATGTATTTTGGATAGATTACCTTGATCTATTAAAGTTCCTTTGCATTCTTCTGATTTTGTAATTAAATCAGGGAGATTATGCAGGTTATTGGTGCCAAACACAAGGTTGACATAGGGGTATCTTTTCTTTATGTGTTCAGATGTTTCTTGCAGTTGGCTCATACAACCACCCACCCCTATTATAAGGGATG
>CAZHAJ010000017.1:0-19619 GCA_964530215.1 uncultured Peptococcaceae bacterium
TGAGGGTGGCCGTACTGTGGGGGCTGGGGTGGTTACCTCCATCCTGGCGTAAAAAATAAGCTGTATATTATGGCTGCCGGTATAAATTTTTTACCGGCAGCCCACAGCTAAAAAAGGAGGTCTGCCCGTTGAGTAAGAGACAAAAGATTCGTATCAGGCTGAAAGCTTACGAACATACAATGCTGGATCAGTCCGCTCAGAAAATAGTGGATACAGCAAAGAGGACCGGGGCATCAGTGGCGGGACCGATACCGCTGCCCACTGAAAAAAGTATATATACAATCCTTCGTTCACCTCACGTGAATAAGGATTCCCGGGAGCAGTTTGAAATGAGAACCCATAAGAGACTTATCGACATACTGGAGCCCACTCCAAAGACGGTGGATGCTTTGATGAGACTAGACTTGCCTGCGGGTGTCGATATAGAGATTAAACTATAGACAGAAAAAGGTTGCCAGAAATCATGTTCAATGAGTTATATGAAAAGTATTGAACCTCTGATTTTCGGTCGGCGCTGGAGGTGCTGATGATGAAGAAGGCCATATTGGGCAAGAAACTGGGTATGACTCAGCTGTTTACTCAAGAAGGGCTGGTTATACCGGTTACCGTTATAGAAGCAGGTCCTTGCCAAGTGGTTCAGGTTAAGAACAAAGAAAAAGATGGTTATAATGCTATACAGGTTGGTTTTGCCGAGAAGCGTGAAAACCTTTTTACAAAACCTTTAAAAGGGCATTATAGTAAGTCAGGAATAAAGCCTCTCCGCTTTCTGAGAGAATTAAGACTTGAGGATTGCAGTGCTTATGAGGTGGGGCAAGACATTAAAGCCGATATATTTAGTGCCGGTGAAAAGGTAGACATTGTAGGAACATCAAAGGGAAAAGGATTTGCCGGTAGCATTAAAAGACATGGATTTCACCGTGGACCTATGTCCCATGGTTCCAGATATCACCGTGGAACAGGATCCCTTGGTGCAATGGGTGTAGCTAGGGTTTTTAAGGGGCGCAAGATGCCCGGACATATGGGTTTTGAAAGGGTAACCATTCAAAATCTGGAAGTGGTTAGGGTGGATGCAGAGCGTAACCTCTTGGCAGTAAAGGGTGCTGTGCCCGGACCCCGTGGAGGCCTAATAGTAGTTAAAGATAGCGTCAAGGCAAGGAATTAGCAGACGTGCGGAAAGGAGGAATTAGATTATGCCGAAGGTTCCACTATACAACATAAGCGGTGAACAGGTTGGAGAAGTAGACTTAAATGAAAGTGTGTTTGGCATTAATGTTAACCAATCCGTGCTGCACGATGCTGTTGTTGCCTATTTGGCCAATCAAAGACAGGGTACCCATGATACAAAAACCCGTGGGGAAGTGCGGGGCGGTGGCCGTAAACCTTGGCGGCAAAAGGGAACAGGTAGAGCCAGACACGGAAGTACACGTTCCCCTATATGGAAAGGCGGCGGAGTGGTATTTGGTCCGCATCCCAGGGACTACAGTGTTAAACTTCCCAAAAGAGTTAAAAAATTGGCCATAAGGTCAGCATTATCTTCAACGGTTGAAAGTGGTAATATCATTGTTTTGGATCAATTAAGTCTGGAGCATCCCAAGACTAAAGAAATGGTACGCATACTGGATAATCTTAAGGCGTCAGACAAAAAAGCTTTGATAGTTACCGCTGCTCAGGATGAGAATATTATCAAATCAGCCCGCAATATTGAGGGAGTTAAGACAACATCAGCAAATTTTCTCAATGTATATGACATTATGGCCCACCAAGCCTTGGTTATTACCAAAGATGCAGTGGATAAGGTGGAGGAGGTGCTGGCCAAGTGAAGAACCCCAGAGATATATTGAAGAAGCCTTTGATTACTGAGAAAAGCATGGATCTTGTAGAGGATAATAAGTACACCTTCATTGTCGATCTTAAGTCCAACAAAATAGAAATTAAAAAAGCAGTTGAAGAGCTTTTCAAAGTGAAAGTGGAAAAGGTAAACACCATGAGATATAAAGGTCGTATGACAAGAGTAAGGGGCAGACTGGGATATACCCAGGACTACAAAAAGGCCATCGTTACTCTTAAGCAAGGCGATAAGATCGAGATTTTTGAAGGAGTATAGCTAAGGGATTAGGTGATAATGCCTAAATTCCGGTAAGGAGGGTAACAGGTGGCAGTAAAATCATATAAACCAACATCACCTGGTCGTAGGTTTGTAACTGTATCTTCCTTTGATGAGATAACTACAAGTAAGCCAGAGAAATCACTGTTGAAGCCTCTAAAAAGTAAAGCGGGGCGTAACAACAGAGGGAAGATTACAGTTAGGCATCATGGCGGAGGACATAAGAGACAGTATCGACTGATTGACTTTAAAAGAATTAAAGACGGTATTCCGGCTAAGGTGGCCACAATCGAATATGATCCCAACAGATCAGCCAGAATTGCTCTGTTGCACTATGCTGATGGGGAGAAAAAATATATTCTGGCACCTGTCGGTCTTGAGGTGGGAATGACCGTTGTTTCTGGTCAAGATGCCGATATCAAAGTGGGTAATGCATTGCCGCTAAAAAACATTCCTTTGGGTACAATGGTTCATAATATTGAACTACATCCAAAGGCAGGCGGTCAGATAGTAAGGTCTGCGGGAACCGCGGCTCAGCTGATGGCTAAAGAAGGCAAATATGCACACATAAGAATGCCTTCCGGTGAAATGCGTTTGGTTCTCCAGGAGTGCCGTGCCACCATTGGTCAAGTGGGAAATGTTGAACATGAAAACATAACCATTGGTAAAGCAGGCAGAAGTCGCTGGATGGGTAAGAGACCGACGGTACGTGGGGTAACCATGAACCCGGTTGATCACCCCCATGGTGGTGGTGAAGGTCGTTCCCCCATTGGTGGACATCCTTTGACCCCTTGGGGTAAACCTGCTTTGGGAGCTCGCACCAGGAAGAAGAAAAAAAGCGACAGGTTAATAGTTAAACGCAGGAGCAAGTAAAGAAAGGAGGCTAGCGCATGGGACGTTCCCTCAAAAAAGGGCCGTATTGTGAGGAAAAGTTGCTAAACAAGATTCGGCAAATGAATGAAAAGGGTGAAAAACGTGTAATCAAGACGTGGTCCCGGCGATCAACCATATTTCCGGATATGATCGGTCATACCTTTGCTGTACATGATGGCCGCAAGCATATACCGGTATATGTTACTGAGGATATGGTGGGCCATAAATTAGGTGAGTTTGCTTCCACCAGGCTGTATAAAGGACATAGTGGTCATACCGAAAGGTCAACAGCTTTAAAATAACAGTAACTATTGGTTGGGGATTTCTCAAAAGAGTATGATAGTGTTAAGGGAGGTGTACCTGTGGCGGATACAAACAAAAGTGAGGCAAGAGCTGTTTCTAAGCATATTCTTATCTCTCCGCGAAAAGCCAGAGAAGTTGTGGATCTGATACGCGGCAAGAATTTGCGGGAAGCTTTAGCTATACTGAAGTTTACCCCACGGAGGGCTTCGGTGCCGGTGGCTAAGACTGTACAGTCTGCTGCTGCCAATGCTGAGAACAATTATGAGATGAATCGTGATAACCTTTATATTGCGGAATGTTATGTGGATCAAGGCCCCAGCATTAAGAGATTAAAAATAAGAGCCATGGGGCGTGCAGATTTAATGCGCAGGCGCACCAGTCATATCACCGTAGTAGTAAAGGAAAATCCGGCAAAATAGCATCCTGAGCGCAGTAAATATAGGATGTTAAGCAAAAGTCAGCTAAAAAGAAGGAGGGCTAGTGTGGGCCAGAAGGTTAACCCGAAGGGTTTACGGATAGGTATTATCAAAGACTGGGAAGGCAAGTGGTTTGCCACTAAGAAGAATTTTTCCTCCTTGCTGCTGGAGGATGTAAAAATACGGGATTTCATCAAGAAAAAATTGTTTCAGGCTGGTGTTACCCGGACTCAGATAGAAAGGGCAGCAAATAGGATCAAGCTGACCATTCATGCAGCAAAGCCAGGAATTGTGATTGGACGCGGCGGCACCGAAATTGAAATGCTCCGTAAACAATTGGAAGCTATGACCGGTAAGCAGGTTAACATAAATATTTCTGAAATAAAAACACCGGAATTGGAAGCACAATTGGTAGCCGAAAACGTAGCTTCTCAGTTGGAAAAAAGGATAGCATTTCGTAGGGCAATGAAGCAGGTGGTTACCCGTAGCATGAAAATGGGTGCCAAAGGCATTAAAATTGCCTGTGCGGGCAGATTGGCAGGGGCAGAAATAGCCAGAACAGAGTGGTATAGCGAAGGGAAAGTTCCGCTTCATACCCTAAGGGCAGACATTGACTACGGTTTTGCTGAAGCCAATACAACCTACGGTAAAATAGGTGTTAAAGTTTGGTTGTATAAAGGAGAAGTTCTGCCGAAGGGCAAGACCGCTGCCGGACAAGGAGGGGAATAATCTTAATGTTGATACCAAAAAGGGTTAAGTATCGTAAGCAGTTTAGACCAGGCTTAGCCGGTAAGGCAAAGGGCGGTACCGAAATACATTTTGGTGAATATGCACTTCAGGCTATGGATGCTGCTTGGATTACCAGCAGACAGATAGAAGCTGCCCGTATTGCAATGACCCGTTATATTAAAAGGGGCGGTAAAGTCTGGATAAGGATATTTCCCGATCGGCCTATAACTCAGAAACCTGCTGAAACCCGTATGGGTAGCGGTAAGGGTTCACCAGAATATTGGGTGGCGGTGGTAAAACCCGGGAGAATTATGTTTGAATTAGCCGGGGTAGCCGAGGATGTGGCTAGGGAAGCCTTAAGGCTGGCGTCTCATAAGTTGCCCATAAAAACCAAAATTGTAAAACGCGGGGAAGCAGGTGAGGCCGGTGAAGTCTAGGGAAGTCAGGGATATGAACGCTAAGGAACTGGAGAAAGCTTTGGGCGATTTCAAGGATGAATTGTTCAAGCTGAAGTTTCAGCTAGCCACAGGCCAGTTGGATAACCCCATGAGGTTAAAGGAAGTTAGAAAGAATATAGCCAGGGTTCAGACCATCATGCGGGAGAGAGAGCTGGGAATAAAACACGCTTAGGCATACCAAGGGGGTTAGCAATGTGGAAGGGCGAAAGTTGCGTAAAATGCGTACCGGTTACGTAGTAAGCAATAAAATGGAAAAGACTATAGTGGTTACTGTTGAGACTCTGGTCAGACACCCTCTGTACCAGCGCACTTTCAGGAAAACCATTAGGTTAAAAGCCCATGATGAAGAAAACAGCTGTAACATAGGTGACAGAGTTAGAATTATGGAAACAAGGCCATTGTCCAAAGAGAAAAGATGGCGTTTAGTTGAAATCCTGGAGCGGGCCCAACAAATATAGGTGCCAGTCGCGATAAGGGAGGTTAAAAAATGATTCAGGTACAGACCATGCTTAACGTAGCTGACAATACAGGCGCCCGCAAACTCATGTGCTTTAGGGTACTGGGGGGATCTTTCAGGCGCTATGCCAGCATAGGTGACACAATTATATGTTCCGTTAAGGAAGCAACGCCCGGGGGCGTTGTTAAGAAAGGTGACGTAGTAACCTGCGTTGTGGTAAGAACAAAAAAAGAAATAAGGCGTCCTGACGGTTCACACATTAAGTTTGATGAAAATGCAGCCGTCATAATTAAAGACGATAAAAGTCCACGGGGAACGCGTATATTTGGACCAGTGGCCCGGGAGCTAAGGGACCGGGACTTTATGAAAATAATCTCTCTGGCCCCGGAGGTTCTCTAGTAGCCGCTAAGGAGGTGGAAACATGCCGAAGGTTCACGTGCGCAAAGGCGATACCGTTCTGGTGACAACGGGCAAAGACAAAGGAAAAAAAGGTAAAGTTGTCAGTGTAGACCCTAAAAAAAGCAGGGTAATTGTAGACGGTGTCAATATCGTAAAACGACACTCAAGGGCAACTCAAAAATTACCCCAGGGCGGGATTATAGAAAAACCGGCTCCGGTGCACAGCTCAAATGTCATGATTTATTGTGCAAAGTGCAAAAATCCCACCAGGATTCAGAAGAAGCTTCTGGATGACGGAAAGAAGGAACGCTTTTGCAAAAAATGTGGTGAAATGCTGGGTTAACCTCACCGGAAAGGAGGGAAAAATCTGGTGTCGAGGCTTAAAGAAAAGTATAATAATGAAGTTGTAAAAGCCATGATGCAGAAGTTTGGCTATAAAAATATTATGCAGGTACCTAGGCTTGAAAAAGTTGTGATTAACGTCGGAGTAGGGGAAGCTATCCAAAACAGTAAAGCATTGGACGCTGCTGTTGAGGATATAGCTACCATTACCGGACAGCGCCCCATTATCACAAAAGCAAAAAAATCTATAGCCGGCTTTAAGTTGCGTGAAGGCATGAAAATAGGTTGCAAAGTTACTTTGCGCGGTAGCAAGATGTATGATTTTGTAGATAAATTATACAGTGTGGCTCTACCCAGGGTAAGAGATTTTCGCGGAGTTTCTCCAAAGTCCTTTGATGGACGGGGTAACTACAGTATCGGAATCAAAGAGCAGCTTATTTTTCCGGAAATTGAATATGATAAGATAGATAAAGTGAGGGGCATGGACATAATTTTTGTTACCACTGCCCACACAGACGAAGAGGCTAGGGAATTGCTGCGGCTTATGGGAATGCCATTCCAGGCAGCATAGTACCAACCCCGGATAATTATACGGATAACCCGCATTAAGGAGGGGGAAGATGGCAAAAAAGTCAATGATAAATAAAAGCCTGCGCGAACCAAAGTTTAAGGTGCGCCAGCATAATAGATGTAAGCTTTGTGGTCGGCCCCACGCATATATGAGGAAGTTCGGAATTTGCCGCATTTGTTTCCGGGTGCTTTCATATAACGGCGAAATACCCGGTGTCCGCAAGGCTAGCTGGTAATGTGGAAGGAGGTAGTATTGCATGGCAATGACTGACCCCGTTGCTGATTTTTTAACTCGGATTAGGAACGCCAACACCGTATACAATGAAAAACTGGAGGCACCAGCTTCCAACATGAAAAAAGCCATTGCCGAGATCCTAAAGGATGAAGGTTTTATCCGGGATTGTGAGCAAATAGCGGACGGTAAGCAAGGCGTAATCCGTGTTTATATGAAATACGGCAGCAATAAAGAAAGAGTAATAACCGGGCTGAAAAGAATAAGTAAGCCTGGACGTAGAGTATATGTTAAAAAAGATAGTGTGCCTAAAGTGCTGGGAGGATTGGGGATAGCTATAATGTCCACATCCCAGGGTATTATGACAGATAAAGATGCTAGAAAGATGGGCTTAGGCGGAGAAGTAGTCTGCTATGTCTGGTAGATTTCTTTCAGGGCAGGAGGTGTAGAGATGTCAAGAGTCGGTAGAAATCCGATACCGCTGCCTCAGGGCGTTGATGTATCGATAGACGGAACTGCAGTAAAAGTGAAAGGCCCAAAAGGGAACCTTGAGATGGAGTTCAGTAAGGATATTAATGTTGTGCTGGAAAACGGACAAATATTAGTAAAAAGGAACTCCGACCATTTTAGCCATAAAGCTCTCCATGGTTTAACCCGTTCTTTAATTAACAATATGGTAACAGGTGTAACCAACGGATTTGAAAAAACTTTGGAACTGGTGGGAGTAGGATACAGAGCTCAAAAACAAGGAAACAAGTTGGTTCTGTCAGTTGGCTACTCTCATCCGGTAGAGATAAATCCACCGGAAGGCATAGAGATTGAAGTTCCTGCACCCACAAAAGTGTTGATCAAAGGTATTGATAAGCAAAAAGTGGGTGCTATGGCAGCAAATATCAGAGAGGTAAGGGAGCCTGAGCCATATAAAGGAAAAGGAATTAAATACGAGGGCGAAGTGATTCGTCGCAAAGCCGGTAAATCCGGTGCGAAGGCTAAGAATTAAGTGGCGAAGGAGTTGAAGAATAAGTGATCAGCAAACCTGACCGCAAGAAACAGCGTGAAAAGAGGCGGATACGGGTGCGCAAAAAGATAACAGGCACCGGGGAGCGCCCAAGACTTAATGTATTCCGTAGTCTCAATAATATCTATGCTTCACTTATTGACGATGAAAAGGGAGTAACTGTTGTTACGGTATCTACCCTTTCACAAGATGTAAAAGGCAAATTTCCCAGTGGCGGTAATAAGGAAGCTGCTGCCCTTGTAGGAAAACTTGTTGCCAAAGAAGCGCAAGATAAAGGTATAAAAAAAGTAGTATTTGATCGCGCTGGATATATATACCATGGCCGTATAAAGGCATTAGCTGATGCAGCCAGAGAAGGTGGCTTGGAATTCTAGCTGCTGTTCTCGGCCAAAAGGAGGGAAATAGGTGTCCAGGATTGATGCTGGCAAACTGGAATTATCCGAAAAAGTAGTATTTATAAACCGGGTAGCCAAAGTGGTAAAAGGTGGCCGGAGGTTCAGCTTTTCAGCCTTAGTGGTTGTTGGTGACGAAAATGGTCACGTGGGGACAGGACTGGGTAAAGCTGCTGAGGTGCCGGAGGCTATTCGTAAAGGAATTGAGGATGCCAAGAAGAATATGATTGAAGTTCCTCTTTCCGGAACCACTATTCCCCATGAAATTGTCGGGATATTCGGGGCCGGAAAGGTGCTTATGAAACCTGCTGCACCTGGTACCGGTGTTATTGCAGGTGGTCCAGTAAGGGCAATATTAGAACTGGCCGGGGTTAGGGACATACTCACTAAATCCTTGGGTTCAAACAATGCCAACAACGTGGTGCATGCCACCATGGAAGCCCTGAACAGCTTGAAAACACCACAGCAGGTAGCCAGGCTTAGGGGAAAGTCAGTTGAGGAATTGCTGGGCTAGTTTTCCTAAGCAAAGGTTATTTCAATAACCGTTCTTGACTAGATCGTTTATTGTATGGCATAGTTAGGAGTGTTATAAATGGCGAAGGTTAAAATTACTTTAATCAAAAGCTTAATAGGAAGACCCAAAGATCAAAGAGCTACTGCTAGGGCACTTGGTCTTGGGAAAAGTAATAGCTTTGTAGTAAAGGAAGAAACTCCCGCAATCACCGGAATGATTAATAAAATTGCTCACCTGGTGAGCGTGGAAGAAGCATAAGGAGGTGCAATTATTGGTTCAGTTGAACGAATTGCGGCCAAATCCAGGCTCCCGCAAGAAGCCTACCCGAAAGGGACAGGGCATTGGTTCTGGTAAAGGTAAAACCTCGGGTCGGGGCCATAAAGGTCAAAATTCCCGATCCGGCGGAGGAGTACGCCCCGGTTTTGAGGGTGGACAGATGCCTTTGCACAGACGACTGCCTAAGCGCGGGTTTAGCAATGCCCCTTTTAAGAAATATATAGTTGCTATAAACTTAGAGCGTTTGGAAAGATTTGAGCCGGGAACGGTGGTTACTCCGGAACTTCTGTTGAGTGAAGGAATAATTAAAAAAATTGGTGACGGTGTAAAGATCCTCGGTGGAGGAAGCATAGAAAGGGCATTAACCGTACAAGCCCATGCCTTCAGCAAATCAGCCGCGGAAAAGATTGAAGCCAGCGGTGGTAAGGCTGAGGTGATTTAAATGATTAGTACACTGCAGGCGGCCTGGAAGGTTGATGAGTTAAGAAGAAAACTGTTATTCACCCTGGTTATGCTGTTTGTATTTAGGCTTGGAGCTCACGTTCCGGTTCCCGGTGTAGAGGCCAAGGTATTTGCTGATTTAGTAAGTAGCAATATGTTATTTGGATTTTTTGACGTTATTTCCGGGGGTGCTTTTAAAAACTTTTCGATTTTTGCCATGAGCATAACCCCTTATATTAACGCATCAATTATAATGCAGCTGCTTACCATAGTCATTCCCCATCTGGAAAGGCTTTCCAAAGAAGGGGAAGAAGGTCGCAAAAAGATTACTCAATACATTAGGTATTTAACAGTTGTGTTAGCCTTTATTCAGGCAATCGGAACAACCGCTGCTTTAAGGCAGGCTATGATAAATCCGTCAATCTGGTCCTACCTGTTGGTGGCCCTTACATTGACTGCAGGTACAGCATTCCTCATGTGGTTGGGTGAGCAAATTACCGAAAAAGGAATTGGGAACGGCATATCTTTGCTAATCTTTGCCGGTATAGTATCACGGCTGCCCGGGGCATTAAGCAACTTGGCCCAATATATCCAGACAGGAACAATCAATTATTTAAGTCTGCTTATGCTGGTTGTTATTGCAGCTATAGTAATAGCAGGGATAGTGTATGTTCAAGAAGGACAGAGACGAATCCCGGTGCAATATGCCAAGCGTGTAGTGGGCCGTAGGGTTTATGGTGGACAGAATACACATTTGCCCATCAGGGTAAACCAAGCAGGGGTTATTCCGGTAATATTTGCTTCATCGTTAATGATGTTTCCGGAGCAGATTGCAAGATTTTTCCCAACCAGCAAGATTGCTGGCTGGTATTTAGCGGCTTTTAGTTGGGGTTCGGTGTTGCACACAGTAATCTATGCACTGTTGATTATAGGTTTTACTTATTTTTATACAGCGGTGATTATGAACCCGGTTGATGTTGCTGATAATATAAAGAAATACGGGGGATTCATCCCCGGAATAAGGGCAGGAAGGCCCACAGCCGATTACATTGGCAAAGTAATGGGACGAATTACTTTAGCGGGGGCAATATTCCTTGCGACAATTGCCATTTTGCCAAACTTTGTATTGGCTGCCACAAAAATACCCAACATCTATTTTGGCGGTACGTCGTTATTGATTGTAGTGGGTGTTGCGTTGGATACTATGAAACAAATGGAATCACATTTGCTGACGCGTAGTTACCAGGGCTTTATTAAATAAGGGGTCTGGAATATGATTACCTTGAAAAGTGACAAAGAATTGGCATATATGAGGGATGCAGGACGGGTAGTAGCCGGGGCATTGAACGAAGTGTCTAAAGCCATTAAGCCCGGAGTTACCACTGAAGAACTGGATCGTCTGGCAGAAGAGTTTATCTTGTCAAAAGGAGCAAAACCTGCCTTTAAAGGGCTGTACGGTTTCCCGGCTACCATTTGTGCGTCTCCTAATGAACAGGTGGTACATGGCATTCCCAGTTTAAGGATATTGGAAAATGGTGATATTATAAGTATTGATGTTGGGGCAGAAATAAATGGATTTTTTGGTGATAGTGCTGTTACTTATCCGGTAGGTGATATAGACCAAGAATCCCAACAACTACTTAAAGTTACTGAAGAGTCCTTAAAAATAGGGATAGAGCAGGCAGTGGTTGGTAATCGTCTGACTGATATATCACATGCAGTGCAAAAGCACGTAGAGGCGAATAGTTTTTCGGTTGTGAGGGATTACGTGGGGCATGGTATCGGTTCCAAAATGCATGAGGACCCCCAGGTACCCAATTTCGGCAGACCTGGCAGAGGACCGAGATTACAGGCTGGAATGACATTAGCTATCGAGCCAATGGTGAATGCAGGCACCTATGAGGTTCAGACCCTTTCGGACAACTGGACAGTTGTTACCAGGGATATGAAGAAATCAGCTCATTTTGAACATACCATAGCCATCACCAACGATAAGCCGGAGATACTAACTCGGCTATAGAAATAACGGGGAGGTAGCTGGTTTGCAGGAACTCTGGGAACCAGGGCGGATGGTGATTTCTACAGCGGGAAGGGATATAGGATATTTGTATATTATCCTGAGTAGAATTGACCAAAAACAGGTTTTAGTTGTTGATGGGAAGAGTCGTAAAGTGGTGAGACCAAAGCGTAAAAATATTAAACACCTGAAAGCCTGCCCTGAAAAGTCAGGGGAAATCAGTGAAAAATTGATTAGCGGCATAAAGGTGACTGACTTAGATGTTCAAAGAGCTATTAAGGAATTATCCGCACAATATCAATTGCTTGATATAAAGCGGCAAGAAACAGCTGAAATTCCTTTGTGAGGGGGTTGGAACTGAACTAATGTCGAAACAAGATGTAATTGAGGTTGAGGGTACTGTCATTGAGCCGTTGCCTAATGCAATGTTCCGAGTGGAATTGCAAAATGGACATAAAGTGTTGGCTCATGTTTCCGGTAAAATTCGCATGAATTTTATTCGTATTCTGGCCGGTGACAAAGTAACGGTGGAACTGTCACCGTACGATTTAAGTCGAGGCAGAATAGTTTACCGCTATAAATAAATAGCCTTGTTTTCTAAGGAGGGTTTAAAGTTGAAGGTACGTGCGTCGGTGAAACCCATTTGCGAGAAATGCAAGCTGATTCGTCGTGAAGGTAAAGTAATGGTAATTTGTGCAAACCCAAAGCATAAGCAGCGGCAGGGTTAATGCCATTGATTTGTTTAGGGAGTTTACTTATGTACTGTAAAAAAGGTAAACTAAATGAACAGTGAAGGAATTAAGGTATAAGCTAAAGAACTTTAATTGGGATATTATGTATTGTGTTTTTAATACCAAGCTTTAAAAATAAACTTTATTTATTATGGGAGGTGTGCACAGAAGGATGGCACGTATTGCAGGAGCCGATTTGCCTCGGGATAAGCGGGTTGAGATTGCCTTGACTTATATATATGGTATTGGTAAAACTACATCGAGAAAAATTCTTGAGGAAACAGGAATTAATCCCGATACAAGGATGCGTAATCTTACTGAAGAAGAGATAAACAAGTTGCGTGAGACCATTGAAAAGAATCACAAGGTAGAGGGCGACTTGCGCAGGGAAATTGCACTAAACATCAAGAGGTTAATTGAAATTGGTGCTTATAGGGGTCTTAGGCATCGGCGCGGACTGCCGGTGAGGGGCCAGAGAACTAAAACCAACGCCCGTACTCGTAAAGGTATCAAGAAAACTGTAGGAGTACGTCGCAAGAAGTAGTGAGGAGGCTGGATTATGGCACGTCGCGCCGTACGTACAAAGAGACGTGAAAAAAAGAATATTGATCGTGGGGTAGCCCATATAAAGTCTACTTTTAACAATACTCTGGTGACTATCACCGATGTTAACGGTAATGCACTTTCATGGGCCAGTGCAGGGGGAGTAGGTTTTAAAGGTTCAAGAAAGAGCACCCCTTTTGCCGCCCAATTGGCTGCAGAAAGAGCTGCCAAAGAAGCAATGGAACATGGACTTAAGGAAGTAGAAGTTATGGTCAAGGGACCGGGTGCCGGTCGGGAAGCAGCCATAAGGTCGCTTCAGGCAGCTGGACTTGAGGTTAACATGATTAAAGACGTAACGCCGATTCCCCACAATGGGTGCCGACCACCCAAACGCCGGAGAGTATAGGAGGTGCATCTGTTTTAAATGGCAAGATATACAGAAGCTCAATGCAGGATCTGCCGTAGGGAAGGGATGAAGCTTTACCTGAAAGGTGACCGTTGTTACTCAGGTAAATGTGCTGTAGACCGTAAAGGTTACCCTCCAGGAATGCATCGGCAGTCCAGAAGAAAAGTTAGCGAATATGGATTACAGTTGCGTGAAAAACAAAAAAGCCGTCGTATTTATGGTGTGCTGGAAAAGCAGTTCCGTAATTACTTTAAGGAAGCTGAAAGGCAGCAAGGGATAACCGGTGAGAACTTACTTCGTCTTTTAGAAAGACGATTGGATAATACCGTATATCGCCTGGGCCTTGGATCTTCCAGGGTAGAAGCGCGCCAGCTGGTGAGACACGGTCATTTTACTGTAAACGGTAGAAAAGTCAATATCCCATCGTTCTTAGTAAGTGTAGGCGATGTAATTGAAGTTCGGGAGAAGAGTAAGCAATCTCCCCGCATAAAGGAACTTATGGATAGGGCTGCTGAAAAGACTCTTCCAGGCTGGCTGGAATATGAAGCCGAACCGGCTGTTGGACGTGTAGTAGCTTTGCCGACTAGGGAACAAATTGACATACCGGTACAGGAGCACCTTATCGTTGAGCTTTACTCCAGGTAGGCAGTCCATGTCTAGCGTGTCATTTAGCCCTTTGGGGGAGGTTACCTATATATGTTAGAAATCGAAAAGCCCAAAATTGAATGTGCTGAGATTAATGAGGAAAACAATTATGCACGCTTTGTGGTTGAGCCTTTGGAGAGAGGATATGGAATTACCTTAGGTAATTCCCTGCGAAGAATTCTGTTATCCTCTTTGCCTGGGGCTGCAGTAACATCTATTAAAATCGATGGTGTTTTACATGAATTTTCCTCGGTGCCTGGGGTTAAGGAAGACGTAACCGACATAATATTGAACCTTAAACATCTCTGCTTAAAAATGCACATCGATGAGGAAATGACCTTGCGTATTGAAGCAAAAGGTGAAGGCATAGTTCGGGCAGGGGATATTATTCATGACGCAGACATCGAAATTTTAAACCCAGATCTATATATTGCAACCTTATCAGACAACTCCTCTCTTTATATGGAAATGACGGTTTCTAAGGGACGAGGTTATGTGCCTGCTGAGAGGAATAAAAAAGGCGATCACATCATTGGTGTGATTCCGGTGGATTCTGTGTTCACCCCTGTACGCAAGGTTAACTACACCATTGAAAATACGCGGGTGGGCCAACGGACCGACTATAACAAGCTTATCTTGGAGGTTTGGACCAACGGCAGTATCAGACCAGATGAAGCAACAAGCCTGTCGGCTAAAATTATGGTGGAACACTTAAGACTTTTTATAGGTCTTACTGAAACAGTCAATGATGTTGAAATCATGGTGGAGAAAGAAGAAGAACAGAAAGATAAAATACTGGAGATGACCATTGAAGAGCTTGACCTCTCGGTACGTTCTTATAACTGTTTAAAAAGAGCAGGTATAAACACTGTGGAAGAATTAGTGCAACGTAACGAAGAAGACATGATGAAAGTAAGGAACCTGGGTAAAAAGTCTTTGGAAGAGGTAATTAACAAGCTGGATGAGTTGGGTCTCTCATTAAGAAAAGATGATGATTGAGGGAGTGAGAAACGGTGAGCTACCAAAAATTAGGTTTGACAACTGGCCATCGCAAGGCTATGCTGCGGAACCTGGTCACCTCCCTGATTAAGGAAGACCGCATTCAAACCACTGAAACCCGAGCTAAAGAAGTAAGAAGCATTGCAGAAAAGATGGTCACCTTAGCTAAAAGGGGAGACCTTGCCGCCCGTCGTCAGGCCTATGCGTATATATATGACGAAGCTGTTGTTGCCAAACTTTTTGACACAATTGGGCCGAAATATTCAGATCGTCCCGGTGGTTATACCAGAATTATTAAGACAGGCCATCGCCGGGGAGACGCGGCACCCATGGCTATTCTGGAACTGGTTTAACGCAGTCCATCAGCGTTTTTGCAGGAGGCACAAAGCGGATGGCAGTGGGTTTGACTACATCCGCTTTATAAGTGTAAGAAACATGCTTTTTTCAAGAACTGTAACTTTGATAGCTTTCTGCTGATGCAGCTAAAAAAGGGAAGCCATGAGGAATATAAAGCTTACCATAGCTTATGACGGTACAAACTACTTCGGCTTTCAGAAGCAGCCTGGCACAGGCTTGCCCACCATTCAAGAGACTCTTGAAAAGATTCTTTCTGGGCAAGTAGAGAGGGACGTAAAGATTATTGGGGCCAGCCGTACTGATGCCGGAGTCCATGCCCAGGGGCAGGTAATTAATTTTGATGCCAATGGTTGGAATATTCCCATAGGAAAAATACCGTTGGCACTAAATGGGTTGCTGCCCAAAGATATTGTTGTCAAGTCTGCAGACGATGTGTCGGTGGATTTCCATGCAAGATTTTGCGCCAAAGGGAAGAAGTATTGCTATAAAATCCATAACTCATGGTTGCCCGACCCTTTTCTGCGGCGTTACAGTATGTTTGAGCCAAGATCCTTGGATTTGGAGGCTGTGAGGGAAGCAGCATCATATTTAGAAGGAACCCATGACTTTTCAGCTTTTCAAGCGGAAGGTTCTCCGGTCAAGAGCGCGGTAAGAACTCTGCATCGGATCAAAATTCAATCAAAAGGTTCGTTAATTTATCTCTTTTTTATCGGAGACGGTTTTTTATATAACATGATTAGAATTCTTACCGGGACATTGCTGGATATAGGGTTACATAAGTACCCTCCAGTTCAAGTGATGAAGATATTGGAGTCCGGATTAAGGACCAACGCAGGACCAACGGTGCCGCCATGGGGATTATCATTGATTGAGGTTTATTATTAGTGCAGCAAGGCTTCTTGACACTAATATGCCAGTCGTATTAAAATGTTTTCTGAGTTATATTATGAATATCCCAAATGCAGGTGTAAGTGTTTGGTACGATGAGCCCCGGACTTAACATAACATTATGCAGCTGGAGCTAGATATAATAATATTACTGTAGAAGCGTTATAGCAGTAGATTAGCTAATATTGAGTTTTGTTTCGCAGCTTGACAGGAGGGAAGAAAAATGAAAACTTATTTGGCCAAGCCAGGTGAGATAGAAAAAAAATGGTATATACTTGATGCTAAGGGAAAGGTATTGGGTCGTTTGGCTACAGAAGCGGCTACTATCTTACGCGGAAAGCATCGTCCAACTTACACCCCTAACGTAGATACTGGAGATCACGTAATCATAATAAATGCTGAAAAAGTAGTTTTGACCGGAAATAAGCTTAAGGACAAAAAATACAATAGACACAGCGGATTTCCCGGAGGTTTAAAAGTAGTTAACTATGCTACTTTAATGAGTAAAAAGCCTGAACTGGCACTAAGAAAAGCAGTTGTAGGCATGTTGCCCCACAATCGTCTGGGTGCGGCGATGGCTAAGAAGCTTAAAGTATATCGTGGCGAAGATCATCCGCATCAGGCTCAGAATCCTGAAGCATGGTCCCTGTAAGGCAGGAGAGGAGGAATATAAAAAGTGGCCCAAGTGAAATTTAACGGCACAGGTCGCAGAAAAGATGCTGTAGCCAGGGTATATATTTATCCCGGCGAGGGGAAAATCACTATTAACGGAAAAAATATCAGTGATTATTTGTGCCGCCGGGTATTGGAGATGGTGGTAAGACAACCATTGGAACTTACCGGCACAAGTGGTCGTTTTGACATCATGGTAAGAGCCCATGGCGGAGGTATCAGTGGTCAGGCTGGTGCCACCAGATTAGGAATTGCAAGGGCTTTAATACAGGCAGATAGTAGCTTGCGTCCTACTCTTAAAAAAGCAGGATATCTTACCAGAGATCCCAGAATGAAGGAAAGAAAGAAATACGGTCTTAAGAAAGCAAGAAAGGCCCCCCAATTCTCGAAGCGTTAAGATTCTATATAGTAGTTTTAGTAAAACAATCAGGAGAGTTGTACAATATGTATTGTGCACTCTCCTTTTTAGGCTTTCTGTCAATTGTTGGGATAGACCCATAAAATGGAGAGTTAATAGAACCGAAACTATGATCGACATAAAATTCAAGAATACAGAAGTCAGAAGTCAGAATCCAGAATTTAATGATCTACCCCGAATTGATGGACACAACAAACTAAGAAAAATAAAATTATGTCTCCGGTTGAGTTTGAGCAAACCTAAAAATATCAGCATAATAACAAATGCATGTGTAAGAAGTAGATTTTCTTAGATTTATTTAGGGCAACCTCAAATTTTTGAAATTCTGAATTCTGGATTCTGACTTCTGTATTCCTCTGAATTTTTTTTACCCCAAAATTATTGAACCCCAAAATTACTGATAAACCCCTTTTCATATTATCTATTTTGTCCACGTATATATATTCATCAGAAAGGTATCTGCCATAATTCATGATATTACTCTGCGGGGGTGATGGCGTGGCTGTAATTCAAGCCATAAAAATAAGAAGACGTTATTTATTGATTGGGCTTGCTTTTTTTGCCGTATTATTAATAACAGTGCATATTTTATCTACTATAAGGGAGCAAAAAAATATTGAGGTTTTATCTGTTGCTTTATCCGGAAGAGTAATTGTAATTGATCCCGGACATGGAGGAAAGGATAGGGGTGCACAGAGTGAAAAGGGTACGCTGGAAAAAAATATAAATTTGGAGGTTTCCAAGAGATTAGCCGGTATTTTGAAACAAGCCGGTGCATCCGTTATTTTGACCAGAGAAACCGATATATGGCTGGCTGATCCCAATGCGTCCCATAAAAAAAGATCTGATCTGCTAAATCGGGTTGAAATAGCAAATCGAGCAAAAGCCCATGCCTTTATAAGTATTCATACTAATAGTTACCCCTTGGACAGAAGTCAAAGGGGAGCTCAGGTTTTTTCCCAACCGGGTTCAGAAGAAGGTTTGTTATTGGCTGAAAGCGTACAAAGTGAGCTGACAAGACTATTAAAAAATACCCATCGCCAGCCAAAACAAATTGATTATTTTATAAGACACAGTAATGTGCCCGCCGTAATAATAGAAATAGGATTTCTCTCAAATCAAAAAGAAGAAAAACTATTGCTGGAATCTGCTTACCAAAGCAAAATGGCTTATTCTATTTATTGTGGCCTGGTAAAATATTTCGCCGAAAAAGCAAATAAAGAATCTTGACAGTGTATGGGGTGCTGGAGTTTTTTTGTCACTGAAAAATGTACTGCAAACAGTGGAATTAAGCAGGATTGGCATTGTGATATATAGTATATAATAGATAGACTAAATTACTAGGCTAATCGGAAGGAGATATTATGTCAGGAAAGATTAAAAGTGCACTGGAAAAGGCTCTGGAAAGAGCAGAAACTATGCCCGAGGTTTCACATGACAGTGTTGCCAGCATTGAAAATATTCCTAAGGGAAGGGGTATTGCCGCTTCATATATGAATGAGGAGGATTATGACCTGGCAGCTGCTGTTGCAGCAGTTCCCAATGAAATACAAAATCATATAATTACAGGTGTCCAAGAGGTTTTGCTGGCAAACATAGTTTTGCCCAGGGATGAAGCTGCCCTGGCAAATGATTACAAAGCTATGGAAGGGATAATGTCCATTAAACAGGACAAGCCTTCTGCAGGTGGTTTGCTTAGTGAGATGGATAATCTGTTAAAGTATTATCAGCAAGTTATTGCCCAAACTATGGATAAATTTAAAAAAGAGTATGAAGCAAGACCTAGAAATAATCAAAACGAGAATGCAGAAAGAGCGGAATTTCAACAAGAGTGGGCTAAAGCTGTGAGGCAGATAGAGCAGCAGTTTGGTGCCCGCCTAACAGAATTAAAAGACAAAGTTAAGCTTACAAAGTAACAGGTTTTAGGGAAAAGCTAGCAAAAGCGTAAAGATTCAAATAGCTCAATATCTTCAGAAGTAACATTAGAGCCGATTCTGGCCATTAAAACGTTGGCAGGATGTTCTATGATCTCCGGGTCATTGGTGGATACCTTATTTAAGCCCACCTTGGCAAAAAGATGGGTAAGCATTTCTTGATATTGCCATATGTTAAGTTTGCTGTTTTTCAGATCCCAATGCCAGCAGTACTCCATTGTAAGTACAATAGCATCATCAAGCATTTTATCTGAGAAAGCCTGCTGCATAAGCTTTTCTCCCACCCTAAAATTTCTCCAGGTTGGGCACATTTCAATACACCCCATCTCCAGAATTTTGGGGTGTTTGTGCCAGCGGGTGAAATCATCCATTGGATGAAAAGTTATATATCCTATTATTTCTTGGTTATAACGGGCTATGTAGACAATGCTTTTGGGGCATAATCCCAAACCGGAGAGCGGATGGAACATCCTGAAAAACCTTGT
>CAZHAJ010000018.1:0-19194 GCA_964530215.1 uncultured Peptococcaceae bacterium
CAAACACTCTTAGGAAGTTTGGGATGCCATAATCTTTGCTGCCAAAGCCATAGCCTATAGACTTAACCGTCATATCGGGTATGATCCCAAAGGAATCTGATAGGGTGGTTGCAAGGGCGGCACCGGTGGGAGTGGTTAACTCCCCTGTAACGTTGATATTTCTTAAGGGTACTCCCATAAGGAGTTCTGCGGTAGCCGGTGCGGGCACCGGCAGGATTCCATGACGGCATTTTATCTGTCCGCTTCCCGTGGGTATTGGAGAGCAGACAACTTTGTTGATCTTTAAATATTCCAGTGCCAGCACAGTGCCAACTATATCCAAAATGGAGTCCACTGCTCCCACTTCATGAAAGTGAACTTTTTCTGTTGGTACTCCGTGTATTTTCCCTTCGGCGACGGCAAGATTATTAAAAATGTCAATAGCCATTTCTTGGGTTTTAGAAATAAAACCGCTGTCGGCAATGATTTTCTTGATGTGGGCAAAGCTCCTATGGGGTTGTTTTTTTTCTTCAACATCTATTTGCAATCTTGTCCCGGTGATTCCGTGACTATTTGTAGGGATAGCTTGCAAGCTCCATCCGGACACTGGTAGTTTTGATAATTTCATTTTTAACCAATCTAGATCAGTGCCTGCATCCACCAAGGCGCCAAGAAGCATATCGCCACTGATCCCGGAAAAGCAGTCCAAATAAAGCGTTTTCATAATATCCTCCTGGTTAATGTATGAAGAAATTTTATAACAGGGTATTTCTGCTGTCAAACAGGAGAATTGTCGCCATTCAAAAGTTTTTATTAAGCTTGAAGACTAGGGTATAGATTTTAAAATGCCCCGGCTGATAACTTCGGATAATTTAAATACCGTATTTAATCGGGTGTTCTGAAGCACCATAAACTCTAGGAAGCCGCCAACATTAACTATTCCTGTAATATGGATATCTCCCACCGGGGGTAAACTTTTTTTGACCCCTGCCCCAGGTTGAAGAGCACCCTCCCCGATACTTATTTTTCCGATATTTTCTAGATTCCCCAAACAGGCATCCACAGCGATAATAAAGGGATTGTAAAATCGTGACCTTATTTCATCCAGCTTGTCTGGCAGATTGCAGGCATGTACCGGGTGTTCCAGTGTGCCGTAAATGTGAAAGCTACTTTGAGAGGACGCCTGTATTTTTGTTCCCACAAGGGGACCCAGGCAGTCGCCGGTGCTACGATCGGTACCGATACAGAGGAGTATTTTATCTTGCTGCACAGAGGAAGTACTGTCAGAAATTCTTTTATTCAAATCCCAGCCTATTTTATTTATTGCCAAGGGGTCATCACAGTGAATTCTTGTTTTGGCTGGGTATTTATATATACCGAGTTTATTCATATCAAACCTCCTGTAATTTATTAGTATATATTTCCATAAATAGGTATGTTTAAACGGAAAGCGGGATTAAAAATATTATTAATACTTATGATTTTGTTAAGGGGGTATTACAAAGAGAAGGAAATTGCTTTTTAAAAGGAATGTATCTGCTCCCAAAAAGCATAGGCTTATAGGGGGTGGCAAAATTTGCATAAATATAGAAATATAAACTCTGTTATTAAGGTGGTTGTGCTCTATGTGGGGGCTATAATAGGGGCGGGATTTGCCACCGGACAGGAGATATTGCAATTTTTTATTGTTTTCGGTCAAAGTAGTTTTAAGGGAGCCGTATTGGCAGCGGTACTGTTCTGCTATTTAGGCGGAGTGGTAATGTATTTATCGGTAAAAAGGGGGACTCAGAGCTACCGGGATTTTTATCAGACTATTTTAGGTAAACTGCCGGCAAAATTTATGGATTACGCCAGTCTGATTATGCTATCCGGGGGTGTTTTGGTTATGTTGGCGGGAGGAGGGGCTGTTTTTTCTGAGCATTTAGGATTATCACCTTTTCTGGGAACTTCCTTAACAGCCGGTATTTGCATCATCGTAATTTTATTGGGAAGTCAAGGGCTGATTTCTGCCAATATAATGCTGGTGCCGATAAAAACGATAGCTATATTTTTAATTTGCCTCACGATAATATTAATAACCAAAGCCCCTGATGACATAGGAAGGATAACCGAGCCTGTTTATGGCACCAGGGTCAATTGGATTTGGGCAGCCATTTTGTATGTATCCTATAATCTGGTGGTGCCAATAGCGGTGTTGTCGTCATTTGGGCGCTCTTTCTCTCTAGTGCAAGGAGTTATAGGGGGAGTAGTGGGGGGGAGTTTGCTGGGTGCATTGGTTTTTTTAATGGTTTCTGCAGAGTTTCGTTATTATCCCCAAATCATTGAATATCAGGTTCCCCTTCTTTTTGCAGCCGGAATATTAGGCTCATCTGTAAGGCTTTTTCTGGGTGTGCTGATTTGGTTAGCTATTTTAACCACTGCTATTGCTAACGTCCATGGTTTTGCCTCCAGGTTTGCCGAAAACGGAACCCCTCGTTATAGGCTGATGGGGATAGGTATTGTTTTGGCTTCATTGCCTTTTTCCAACTACGAGTTTTCTTTTCTGGTTAAAGTAATGTATCCGTTGTTTGGCTACGGGGGACTACTCATGCTGGTTTCCCTTATTATTATGCCGCCTCTGAAATATCTGAGAAGGATTTCAAAACAATCGGTATAATTAATAATTATAGATGTGCGGGAGGGAAATTCCCGGCAAAATGAGGTGTAGAGGTTGAATTGGTTAGATATTTTACTTGTTATAATAGTTGGCGGTTCTGTTCTTAAGGGATTGAGAACCGGTTTATTGGGAGGTCTTTCCGGGCTGCTGGGACTTTTGTTGGGTTTTGCCGCAGCCTTGAGGTTTTATAAACCTTTGGTGGATATGGTAAACTTAAAATGGGGAATTACCTCAAGTATTAGTGGGTGGCTACCTTCTAATCCTGATGCGTCAAATACTATTAATGGCCTTTTGCCTGAAAAGCCGCTGGGATTGGTTGGAGAGCTGACAGATTCCCTGACCGAGGTAATTGCTTCAGGAATAATAAGTATCGTCTGTTTTGTTTTAATTTTTGCACTGGTTTCTTGGGGAGTCAAAACTTTAGGAGCTTTATTGGGCACTATGGCAAAACTGTTCTTTCTAGGCCCGGTGGACCGAGTTGGCGGGGCGGTTTTGGGAGCTGTAAACGGTAGCATCTTGGCAACAATATTAGTGGGACTTTTAAGTTCAATGCAAATTCCGCTGTTATTTGCCGGAAGCAATCATAAAGGGGAATTTATTGCTTTGGCGCTTCAAAAATCAGTGTTGGTTCCCTTTTTTATAGATATACTTGTTATTTTGAATGTCAAGTTCCCGGGGTGGGGAGGATAATTTTATATTAATGGACTAAGGAGGCTTAATAATGCCGATTCTTAAATTTGATCCGCAAAATGAAAAGCATTCTATTTTAGTGTGGGACAAGATTTCTGAAAGTGAAAATAAAGAGGTCATCTCTTTTAGCCGGGGCTATATGGACTTTCTGGATCAGGGTAAAACTGAGCGGGAAGCGGTGGAAATTGCCGTTAAAATTGCTAAAGATAACGGCTTTAGTGATCTTGCTGAAAAAAAGGAGTTAAAAGCGGGAGATAAAGTATTTTTTGTAAACAGAGATAAAGCCATAGTATTAGCAGTTTTAGGGAAGAAGCCCTTGGAAGCGGGGATCAATTTAGTGGGTGCCCATATTGATTCTCCCAGGTTGGATATTAAGCCCGAGCCGATATATGAAGACGGCTATTTGGCTTTGTTTAAAACCCATTATTATGGGGGCATCAAAAAGTATCACTGGGTGGGTATTCCCTTAGCGCTTCATGGAGTGGTGGTTAGAAAGGATGGCTCTAAGGTAAAGTTGAAAATTGGTGAAAATCCGGGCGATCCGGTGTTTACCATTACAGATTTACTTCCCCATCTAGCTAAAGACCAAATGGAAAAAAAGATGTCCGAAGGGATTGTAGGAGAAGCTCTTAATCTGTTGGTGGGAGGAATACCGGTTGCGGATCAGGAGGTTAATCAAAGGATTAAAAGGGCGGTAATAAATTACTTGCAGGAAAATTTCGGGATTATTGAAGAAGACTTGATAAGTGCAGAGCTTCAGGCTGTTCCGGCTTGGACAGCCAGGGATGTGGGTTTTGATCGAGGACAAATCGCTGCTTATGGGCAAGACGATCGGGTTTGTGCGTACACCGCATTAAGAGCTCTTATGGATATAGAGGAGCCGGAAAAAACTTCAGTGGTGCTTTTGGCGGATAAGGAAGAGGTAGGCAGCACGGGAAATACCGGCATGCAGTCTTTCTTTTTGGAAGATTTTGTGGCAGAGCTTATTGAGCGTCGGGAGAAAAGTTACAGTGATTTGCTGTTGCGGAGATGTCTGTCAGCATCCAGTGCCCTTTCCGCTGATGTTAACGCTGCGGTGGATCCCAACTATGAAGAGGTAATGGATAAGTTAAACGCTGCAAGACTGGGTCGTGGAGTGGTATTGACCAAATATACAGGCAGCAGGGGGAAAAGCGGCTCCAATGAGGCAGGTGCGGAATATACCGCCAAAATAAGAGAAATATTTGATGGGGAAAATATTTATTGGCAGACCGGAGAATTGGGCAAAGTAGATCAAGGCGGTGGCGGTACCATTGCTTACTTATTAGCTGCCTTTAATATCGATGTGGTGGATTGCGGAGTTGCATTGTTGGGTATGCACTCTACCTTTGAAGTTGCCAGCAAAGTTGATATATACATGGCTTATAAGGCATATAAAGCCTTTTTGCAGAGGGCATAATACAATAATCAATAAGTCCAGAACTATTGCTCCG
This sequence comes from uncultured Peptococcaceae bacterium, assembly GCA_964530215.1. Lineage (GTDB taxonomy): Bacteria > Bacillota > Desulfotomaculia > Desulfotomaculales > Desulfocucumaceae > JAAXTT01. The sequence continues at coordinate 4,798 of CAZHAJ010000018.1, forward strand.
GAAGGGGTATGCGGAGGTTTTTCTATGGTCCAACTGGTTAAATATCAGGTTGGTGATATTGTTCAAATGAGAAAAGCACACCCATGTGGTGGTGATACATGGGAAGTAATGAGGACAGGTGTTGATTTCAGAATAAAATGCCTAAAATGTCAAAGGGTTTTAATGATTCCCAGACCAAAGTTTGAAAAAAGCGTCAAAAACATGGTAACCAAAAAATGACGAAAACTTGTCAGGGGTATGCTGTTGCGTATATTTTGTTTATATGCTACAATTTTATAGTCAAAATTTAGAATGTTTTAGCGTATTCCCCCCGCTCTACTTGCGTGGTAGGGCCATGGTCCGAGGGGAGGAGGTGAAGAGGGTGCGCAAATACGAAACCATTTTTATTCTTCGTCCTGATTTGGAAGAAGATAAGATAACAGAGATGGTGGAAAAATTTAAGTCGTTGGTTGAAAAAAGCGGTGGAGAAATTACCAAGCTGGACAACTGGGGTAAAAGAAGACTGTCATATGAAATTAACCACATCAAAGAAGGTTTTTATGTGGTGGCCAAGTTTAATTCAGAGTCTGAAGTAACCAACGAAATTGACAGGATTTTTAAAATATCTGACAATGTTATCCGTCATATAATCGTCAGGGAAGATGAATAAGGATCTTGCCGTTTACAGAAATCGTCAAGGCGGTGCTTTATGTATAATAAGATCATTCTAATAGGTCGCTTAACTGCGGATCCGGAGATGAGATATACTCCGGCCGGTCTTCCGGTGGCCAGTTTTACACTGGCGGTAAATAGAACCTTTAGCAATAAGCAAGGGGAGCGGGAGACCGACTTTATTGACATCATCGTGTGGAGAGGCCTGGCGGAGACATGCGCCAACAATCTAAAAAAAGGTTTTATGGTGGCAGTGGATGGAAGGCTTCAAATAAGATCTTATGATGACAAGCAAGGCATTCGTCGTAAAGCTGCTGAAGTAGTTGCAGAAAACGTGCGCTTTCTGGATCGTGGCAGAGAGTCTAATTTCCAGTCCCACAACAGCCAGGATCAAGGGCAACAGCAAAATCGTACCAATGAAGATCAATTTAGTGAAGTGCCTTTTACAGAAGACGATTTGCCATTTTAGTAAAGCCGTTTGTCCAGGCGTAGTTATCGAGGAGGAGTTTTAATGTTAAAGCGTGAACGAGGACGCAGGGGCAAAAAAAGAGTCTGCGCCTTCTGTGTTGATAAAGCGGAGAGTATAGACTATAAAGATGTTCCCCGCCTCAAGAAGTTTCTTACCGAGAGATCGAAAATCCTGCCCCGCAGGATTTCAGGGAACTGTGCCCGGCATCAACGTATGTTGACAACAGCGATAAAAAGAGCGAGGATAATCGCCCTAATTCCGTTTTCATCCGACTAACATAGAGGGAACTTTGGTTCCCTCTATTATTTTAATTTTGAATAATAGAGGCAATAAATAACTGCTTTAGATGGGAAGGAAAAAGGATTTTACCTGAAGAATACTGTGAATACCGTAATGTTAATTAAAGCGGAGGTAATTTATGTTTTCCGGTTCCGGCACTGATTTTGCAAAAAACATTAAGGTTATAGAATGGCTGAAAGCAGATATTTTAACCTCACTATCGGTTTTATATAAAAGCATACTAAAGGGCAGTGAGGAAAAGCTTATTGATGCCCTAGCCGGCATAATTGTTTCTACATATGTTTTGGGACGCAGACTGGGCTTAACCTTTTCCAAAATAGATGTGGCGGTGGAATCCAAATTAAGGCAGGGCGTAGAGGAGTCCCATGAGGTTGAAAAATGGTTTGGAGATTTGACAATGCTATTGACTTATCTTGTGGACAGGAAGAGGTGATTTCTTGTCCTTGTTGAATGAATCCCCTAAAAAGGACTTTATTACCTTTAATATCATTATTCTGTTGTCAGCCATCCTTTGGTTGATGTTTCCGATATTTTCTCTGATTGCACTAGCGGTGATTCCAATTTTATTGGCACTATTGGTCTACAGGCAGGATTCCAGATATGGATTGGGATCTTTAATGTTGATCATAATTGTTTTATCGCTGTTAACGGGACAGCCACATTTTGCATTGCTTTTGGTTTTGCAAACGGGACCTATGGGAATCTTAGTGGGACTGCTTTTTAAAAATAAGGTTTCTTGGGGAAAAGCTTTGGCAACGGTAATCATTTTCTCAATGATTGGTCCTGTGGGCATGTACCTAACGGACTTTTTTTCCACCGGAAACAGCCCTTTTGAGCTAAGCGAGGAATCCTTAGAGATATACCGCCAAGGAATTAAAGAAATCGAGCAAACTCTACCTGCCGGTATAGGCAGGGCTTCCGGTGAAAGCTTGGACACTATCGGCAGGCAGTTTGAGGGGGCATTGCCGATTTTGTCAATGGCATCAGCTTTTATCTGGTTTATGTTTTTAAGTGCTTTTTCATTTTTTATCACAAGAGGCTTAATTGTACGAATGGGTCATAATGTGCCGGCTGCAATTCCCTTTAGGTTTTGGAAGCTCCCCTGGTATTCTGTCTGGGGTGTTATAGCAAGCTTGGCTATGATGCTGATTGGGGAGCAACTGGGTTTGTCCGGGTTAGTGTCTTTGGGTAAAGTCCTTTTATGGGTGAATGGTTTTATCTTTGCTATTATGGGCATTTCTGTTTTTACTTTTTTTATAAATCTGCTTAAATTGCACTGGGCTTTTAAAGTTTTTATATTAATTATAATGTTAATATTTTTACCTAATATGATGGTTGTGATGGCTTTTATTGGGGTAGTTGATTCTGTGTGGAATATTCGCCGATTCACTAGCGGAACACGAAAACCGGAGGAGGACGATATAAAGTGAAAGTGGTTCTTCTAGATGATGTGAAAGGACAAGGCAAGAAAGGTGAAGTGGTTGATGTTGCTGAGGGTTATGCCAGAAACTATTTGTTTCCTAAAAAACTGGCGGTAGAGGCTACACCCGGCAAATTAAAGGAAATTTCACAGCAAAAGGCTGCCTTTGACAGACAGAAGCAGAAGGAATTAGAAGATGCTAAAGTTCTTTCGGAAAAGATGAAGGGTATGCGGGTAAATATTGAAGCAAAAGTAGGAGAGGGCGGCAAACTTTTCGGAGCCATAGGGAATAAAGATATTTCAGATTGTTTGTCAAAACAGCATAACTTAAAGATAGATAAAAAGAAAATAATTTTAAAGGAACCCATTAAAAACCTGGGGGAGCACCAAGTAACTGTTAAGCTGCATCCGGAAGTAAAAAATGCCATTACTGTTGTTGTAGAGGCTATTTAGGCTTTTGGGGTAAAATCTTTTTCTGTGAATATTCACGGTTATGTTTCCAGGTTTATGACAGAAAGGAGTATTACATTTTGAAGACTTTCCTGGAAAAAGTAAAAAAGAGCGATGCACAAAGGGGCACAAAACATGCCTCCATTAATGACGATGATTTGGAGCGACAGGTGGAAGCTCTTTATAACGTGTTTTCGGGTTTTTACGGGCCGGATCGTTTAGTTTTAAAAGCCAGCAAGTTAAATGCCCTTCAACTTATGCGTTCAGATAAGGTGGAAGATAAGGTGCTGGCTCTACAAAAACTGGTTTTGGAAGATCCAACCTTGGATACAGTCCCTTCGCTGGAAGAAATCCCGGAGATTTTGAATGATTTACAGGAAGAATTGGCAGATAACATAGCCAGACGAACTGTAGAGGATCAAATTGAAAAAAAAGTAAATGAAAAACTACAACTTCGTCATGAAGACTATGTGCGGGATATCAAAATGCAGGTGGTGCAAGAAAGTGCGGGAGTTGAAAATGCACAGACTCTAAAAAAGCTTGCACTGTTAGAAAAATTGGAGCATCGTAAGCTGTCGGGTTCCACAATGGAAAAAGTGCGTCCTACAGCCTTTGAGGAAATAGTGGGACAGGAATCTGCCATAAAAGCTCTTTTGGCTAAACTTACTTCCCGATATCCCCAGCACATCCTGGTATACGGTCCTCCCGGCGTGGGTAAGACGACAGCGGCCAGACTGGCTTTAGAGGCAGCCAGAGGACATGACAGCACCTCCTTTGGTAAGGATGCGCCTTTTATAGAGGTTAATGGTACTACTTTGAGATGGGATCCCAGGGAGATTACCAACCCGCTGCTGGGATCTGTTCATGATCCGATATACCAGGGTGCTCGTAAAGATTTGGCTGAGGGAGGTATCCCGGAGCCAAAACCGGGGTTAGTCACAGATGCCCATGGAGGAGTACTTTTTATTGATGAGATTGGGGAAATGGATCCTCTTTTAGCTAACAAACTTTTAAAGGTGTTGGAGGATAAAAGAGTTTACTTTGAATCAGCATATTATGACCCCCATGACTCCAATATACCTCAATATGTTAAGAAATTATTTGAAGAAGGGGCACCGGCGGACTTTATTCTTATTGGCGCCACCACCAGAGACCCGTCAGAAATTAATCCCGCAATAAGGTCCAGATGTGCCGAGGTGTTTTTTGAGCCCCTTACACCCACGGATATCGTTGATATTATTGAGCAAGCAGGGGAAAAACTGGGGGTTGAGATTGGACCGGAAGTGCCGGAAATCATCAGTCAATACACTATAGAGGGGCGAAAAGCAGTAAATATATTGTCTGATGCTTATGGATTATCCTGTTATAAGTCGCTAAACAGCATTGCTGAAACAGGGATTAGCAGTGAAGATGTACAGGAAGTAATTCAATGGGGGCGTCTTTCACCATATAACATGGGGAAGGTATCGGACAGAGCTGAAGTAGGAAGAGTCTTTGGGTTAGGAGTAAGCGGATTTCTGGGTTCATTGATTGAAATAGAATCTGTTGCATTTCCGGCAAGAGAAAAGGGCAAAGGAACCATTAGATTTAATGACACTGCGGGCAGTATGGCTAAGGACTCTGTTTTTAATGCTGCTTCTGTAATCAGGAAGTTCACAGGTGAAGATCTGCACAATTATGATATCCATGTGAACGTTGTGGGTGGCGGTAAGATAGACGGTCCTTCGGCAGGGGCGGCAATCTTTTTAGCTTTGTACAGTGCTGTTTTGAACATACCCATTCCCCAGGACATTGCTTTAACCGGAGAATTGTCTATTCAGGGTAAAATAAAATTAGTGGGTGGAATTCCGGAAAAGATTTATGGGGCAAGACAGGCCGGTATTAAAAAAGTGATTATTCCTTCCGAAAACACTAGGGATATACCCGTTGATCTTAAAGATATAACAGTGCTTTCGGCAGCATCGGTGGAAGAGCTTTTTTTGCTGTTGTTTGACAAGTCAATGATTTTTAACTAATAAACTAAGCTTGATTTGGATGTGATGGTCTTTGGCTGACAAGGTGGCACCTCAAAATATAGATGCGGAGCAGTCTGTGCTGGGTGCATTGCTCATGGATCATGATGTTTTGTATAAAGTGGCCAGGTTTTTAAGGCCCGAGGATTTCTATGTAGAAGGCCACAGGCTTATTTATAGGGCTTACCTGGAACTGGACGAAGCAGGTATTATGCCGGACCTTTTAACCGTCACAGACAAATTAAGGCAGCAGGGAGTATTAGATAAAATAGGTGGGGCAACTTATGTGGCCTCATTGCCGGGCATGGTGCCTACTTCTGCCAATATTGAAAGCCATGCCAGAATAATAGAAGAAAAATCTCTGCTCCGCAGCGTTATATCCATTGCCGACCGAGTGGCCGGTATGGGTTATGAAGGCGAAGATGAGGCGGAGCGGCTTATTGGCGAAGCGGAAAGAATGCTTCTGGAGCTTGGGTCCCGCCGTTCGTCTGCGGGGTTTATCCCGCTGGATCAGGTATTGGTTGAAATATTTAAGATCATAGAAGATCGATTTAGGAATAAAGGAAAAGTTACCGGTGTTCTTACGGGGTTTACCGATTTAGACCGTCTTGTTTGCGGTATGCAGGCCGGGGATCTTGTTATTGTAGCTGGAAGACCCGCAATGGGGAAGACTGCTTTTGGCCTGACAGTGGCTCACCAGGCAGCCCTTAATGCCGGTGTGCCCACAGCTGTTTTTAGTATGGAGATGTCTCAGGCCCAATTGGTTCAAAGGGTGTTATGTGCAGAATCCATGGTGGATATGCAAAAGGTTCGCAGCGGGGACCTTAGCCAGATTGATTGGAACAAACTTACCGAATCTTCAGCTAAATTAGCGGGAATTCCTTTGTTTATAGACGATTCTCCGGGCCTGACGGTTCGTCAGGTGCGGGCAAAAGCCAGAAGGTTGAAAGCCGAAAAGGGCTTAGGTTTAATAGTTATTGACTACCTGCAGTTGATGAGGAGTTCTTCCCGGACTGAGAATCGCCAGCAGGAGATAGCAGACATCTCCCGTTCCCTTAAGGCTATGGCCAAAGATTTGGAAGTTCCTGTCATGGCTTTGGCCCAGCTTAGCCGCTCGGTGGAGCAAAGAGATAAGAAGAGGCCTATAATGTCCGACCTAAGGGAAAGCGGCAGCTTGGAACAAGATGCGGATATTGTGATGTTTATCTATCGGGAGGAGTACTATAAGCCTGATACAGAAAAAAGAGGGATTGCGGAAATTATTGTGGCAAAGCAGAGAAACGGTCCCACAGGTTCTGTTGAATTAGCTTTCCTAAAAGAATTTACTCGGTTTATGAATCTAGCCAAGAATGATTCCGCTCTACCCCCACCGGAGCAGTGATAGAAAAAAGGACTAATGAAATCCTTTGTACGTCCTTAAAACCTCGGTTGACAGGGGTATTTGGGCTGTGATATACTCTACATTGCCGCTTGCATAGTTAGTTGTAAGCAAGTTTTTTAAACCTTAGTGGAGGGGTGTCCGAGCGGTTGAAGGAGGCGGTCTTGAAAACCGTTGAGCCTTTACGGGTTCCGTGGGTTCGAATCCCACCCCCTCCGCCAATCAATTAAAAATTGTGGAGAGCTGGCCGAGTGGCTGAAGGCGCTCGCCTGCTAAGCGAGTAGATGGTGTTGAACTGTCTCGAGGGTTCGAATCCCTCGCTCTCCGCCAAGAAAGGCTTCCTAAAGGGAAGCCTTTTGCTATGCAAAAGAGGGAAGAGAAGCCTCGAGGAGGGTTCCGAAGCCCTGGAAGGGCGGAGTCCTGCGGGCGCCGTGAAGGCGCAAAGAGCAGGGGAATCCCTCGCTATATTGGAAGAGTCGGAGAACAACAGACTATGAGTCAAATCACAAAGGGTCTGCTCTTAAAAATTAAATAACGGTCGATTCTTTAACTTAGTACTGCCAAAGATAAAGGGTCGATTTTTTATCCAAAGCCTACCGAGGTTGCTATCCGTCTTTTTGTGCGGGAACTTACGGACTATCCGGCAGAGCGTATGGATGCGGTTGCAGCCGAGTAGTGCAGGGAAGCACATATGCAGCGGCGGCCAGTCCGTTGGCGACAAGCTTAGAGCCGGTTAACTGATATGTGATCAAGAACACAAGTCCTGCAAGGGCAACAAACGATAAAGCGGTTAGAATGAGAAATATGATTACTTGTGTAATGGTAATACCTTCATTATGATTTGTTATATATGCTTTCCAGGGTCATCATCAATACGTTCGGCCATGTGTACCAGCAGCTTTATGACATCGATTTGAGGACGCATTATACAAAGCTGAATATCCCCATCTACTTTTTCTTGGGGCGGTACGACATAAACGCACCTACGATGCTGGTTGAGGAATATGAACAAGTGCTTAGTGCACCTGACAAAGGAATAGTGTGGTTTGAGCATTCGGCCACAGTCCGTGGATTAATGAGCGGGAGAGATTTGTAGAGGAGGTCTTGTCATGCTTTTTAGAAAACGAATTGCAGGAGTGAGGTGCTTACAAAAAATGAACCCCATTATTTTTTTGCCGCTGGTGATTGCTATTGTAATTGCGATCACGTCTTGCACCGCGACAAAAGGCAGTATTGTAATTCTTGAGAACAAGAACGGAAAGGAATTCACAATGGACTTAAAGGAGTGGAGAGGAGAAAATAAGGGCCAATTATTTTTGAACAGGGATGATGTGTTACAAATTGGAGTCACCCGTGAAAGCGGAGTGATTAATCTTACGGTCAGCGGCAAAAAGGGTAGTGAACCTTATACCGGAAATGATTTGCAATCCGGGATATTCACTGTAACCATGTCTGAAACGGATGAATATGTGATCAAAATTACCGGGGACAGTGCAAACGGCAGTTTGGCAATCAAGAATTTAGGGAACCTCAAATAAATAATAAGACGGGACTATCCCCACAGGGCTCACAGGTCAATGAGTCATATTTAGTCTCAAGTAGTTTTTAAACCAATATTAGAGCTAGTTGGCCCAAGTTGGAAGCTTTTTATATTGGCTATTTAAACATTAATATTACAAGAACCGAATAGTTATTTAAGATCATTTAAATTTAGCCATAATCTATTAGAGCATTATGGGGGTGTTTTATTTGAAGGCTGATGCAGTTTTTGAAGGTGGGGGAGTAAAAGCCATCGGTCTGGTGGGGGCTTTAAACTATGCTGAAGAAAAAATGAAGGTGCAGTGGCAAAATGTTGCCGGGACATCTGCTGGAGCTTTAATAGCAGCCTTAATAGCCAGCGGATATACTTCCGGGGAAATAAAGGATATAGTTTTCCAATTGGATTTTGCAAAAATAAAGGACGAGGGTTTTCTCGACAAGTTTTGTTATTTTGGTAAAACGCTAAGTCTTTTGCTGGAAAAGGGAATTTATGAAGGGAGATTTATAGAGCATTTTATAGAGGAAAAGCTGGCAAACAAGGGTGTCAGCACTTTTGGAGATTTAAAGATACCCGGAGAGACCAATCCGAGGTATAAATATCGCTTAAATGTTATTGCCAGTGATATATCTCGAGGGAAAATGCTGGTTTTGCCCGAAGATATAAAGGATTATGGCTATGAGCCGGATAGGTTCAGTGTTTCCAAGGCTATTAGAATGTCTGTCAGTATTCCATTGTTTTTTGAGCCGGTTATTATATATCATAAAGATTTATTTAATATCAAGAGATGTTACATAGTGGACGGTGGAATCCTGAGCAATTATCCGGTATGGCTTTATGATGCAGATAAACCGCTATGGCCAACCGTTGGTTTTAAATTGGTGGAACCCAACGAGGGTAAGGAGCGTGAAATATACACCCTTATAGATTTTCTAAGTGCCACAGTGTCTACTATGATGGAAGCGCATGATGCAAAACATATACAGGATGCCAATTTTAAAAGAACCATTGCTGTTCCTACTTTGGGTGTTAAAACAACTGATTTCAGCATTTCTCCCAAAAAGAAAAAAGAGCTTTATATGGCGGGTTATGATGCCGGCAAGAGCTTTTTTGATGATTACACCGATGAAAAATATCTTGCCCTACATCCTTCGTTTGAGAGAAAGCTCCCATAGCTGTACCAACTGTTAAAATGGGATGGCAAAGTGGTTCATAAACCAATCATCTGTTCTTGAGCGCTGAGCAAGGTAGTGGGCACGTTGGGAAATAACATCACTTAGCAAGGTTGATGCCAAAAGTTTAGTAAAATTTTTTTGGCCAGACAGTAAGGAAAAGGAACGGGCCAGCCTTTCCTCATTAAAGTGAGAGCATGCCATGCGCAAGAAATTATAATGGACATGATCTTGGGTAACTAAATAGGGATGTCTTTCCCGGAACAAATGCAAGATCTTGATATCGGGTGTAACAAAAAGGTTAAACCCAAACAACCACATTTTTAAAGATATTTCCTCATCTTCGCGGCCCCATACTCGAAATCCCTTATCATAGCCCCCAGTTTTTAAAAAAGCTTCTCTGCGAAAAGCCTGACACCCCCCGGGCAGCAAAGGAGAGGCTTTTATATCAGTGGGTCTAGGCAACCAGGATATCTCTAGGCGACCATTCCAGGTCTGACCATAGCCAACCGCATTAGGATTAGTCATAGATGCTATGGCAGGAGAAAGTCCGTCTACATCCTTTGACGAAAAGCAATCTTCCATTTTATTAAGCCAGTGGGGGGGAACGGTTATATGGGCATCACAAAATACCAGCACATTGCCCTCTGCATGTTGCGCCCCGATGTTTCGGGCATTAGCTGCTCCAACCCCAAGGGTTGTGATTAGTTTTAGGTTGGGAAGCTGATATTCTGTTGTTTTTAAAAAAGAGCAGCAGTAGTCTGTGGATTTATCATCCACTACAATTATCTCATATTGGGAATCCGGATGGGTTTTCAGTATTGAATCCACGGTCATTTTTATTGACTGACCTTCATTTTTCACTGGTATTACAATAGAAAAATAGCACGGTGACATATAGTGTCCTCCTAAATTCCTTGCAGTGTATAATATTCCAATATTTAAAAAAGTTGTGGGACAAAATAAGGCAGCAGAATATATTTATGGCAGATAAGGTGCTTCCAAGCTGGCACTGTCCCGTACAATGGGTTAACTTGACTTCTAACAAACATTTTGTTAGAATAAATTCTGCCTGTAATTAGGCAATGTGCCTGTAGCTCAATTGGATAGAGCGTCTGACTACGGATCAGGAGGCTAGGGGTTCGACTCCCTTCAGGCACACCATAACTTCTCCCGCCCTGATAAGGCGGGATGTGTGTTTATATGCCTCCGTAGCTCAGGTGGATAGAGCAGCGGTTTCCTAAACCGTTTGTCGGGCGTTCGAGTCGCTCCGGGGGCACCAAGGAAAGCCTACAACCACAAGGGTTGCAGGTTTTTTGTATTTTTAGCTATCGTTTAATGTTTAAGAAAAATTTAGATTTTAACATTTTCTTGACGCACTTGGGCTATATTATAAAAATAATCGATTATATATCCATTAAAGGACGGTGGGTAATATTGTTAGATAAGTTTAAACGTACTGGTGCTGTAGCCTTGGCGTTGCTTTTGGTGGTGGCAGTGGCGGGGGCTGCTTTTGCTGCTACAGAACCTCGATATGGCCTTGATGGGGTTAACAGCTTCCATAATTTTATTGCCAAATTTTCTGCTAATCTAGGTGTTGAGCAGGAGAAAGTAAGCAAAGCTTTAGAAGAAACACGCAAGCAATTGCTTAATGAGGCCGTGAAATCCGGGGAAATAACCCAAGAGCAGGCAGATGAAATGGCTACCCAGCCAATCGAAGAGTTTAGACTAGGTGGCATGCATGAAAAAAGATACGGCGGTCACTTGATGGGTAAAGATGCAGAAAAAATACTTGGGATTACCAGAGAACAACTGAAGACTGAAATAGAAGCAGGGAAGGATTGGGAGCAAATACTTAAAGATCATGGTTTGACTGTGGAGCAGTATCAGCAAAAAATGATGGAGCACAGAAAGACAGAATTAAGACAGAAAGTTTCAGAAGGAAGAATAACCCAGAAGCAAGCAGACAGCATCATTGAGAAAATGGAAGAGCGCGTAAAAACTTGTCCCAAAATAAAATCCGGTACAGGGGTTAATTAGCACAGATTAGTTGCAAACAAAAGCCCGCCATTCTGGTATCAGAGTGGCGGAGTTTTTTGATCAGGGGAGTTTTTTGTTATAAAGGGTTTTTCCAAACAAACCTTCCGATATATGGGTCAGAATTAATAATACGAAGAAGTTTAACACTGCATCATAGAAAATATTATATTTTCCTAGGAAAGATATATTACCCACATCAAGAGCAAAATAAGTAGTTGTGGTTGCAATGGCGGTAAAGAGAAGGAGTGTTGGAATTTTCCACAAAAAATTTTGTTTCATGTAGTTCATTACCAGAATAGCAGCTGCTGCGCCCCAGACGGGGTTGAATAGAGGGATGCCGTAAATATAAAAAACACCGTTGTTAAACTTAAGAAGATTTAAAGAAATTAGAGTCAGCTGTACCGAAAAAAGAAGGAAGGCACCTAATATGCCGATGGGTAACAGTTCTTTTATGCGGTACGGTTTTATAAGGAGGAAAACAACCACCCATAAAAACAATGCATAAATAATATTAATCCAGCTTTCCAGGAACTCCAGGATAACCACCTCTTAAAATAATTTACCTTTTATTATTCCATGAAAGTAATAAAAGATACCACTAATAAACATACTAATCTGAAACCGAAGCTATGCTGTTCCATGTCCCTTTAGCCATGCCAGGATCAGCAGAAAAACTAAGCCTATCAAGGTCCCTGCAGTACCCCAATATATAAGTTTATACATAAAATTCATTTGTAAAACCCCTTATCCACTATTGTTTTTCAGTTTCATCCTTCGGTTTGCAATGACATACAGTATGGGTATGAATAATTGAATAGGTATAGCGTAGTAGGGATAGATATCAAACAAAGAATAAAACATTATTATGATATTGTCGTATATTAACATCGAAAAGCTTATAACAATCACCGATATTGGCAGGACAATGCTGCGATAGTTTATTTTGAAGGCTTCAGAAAGTTGAGTACATGCTACATATATCAGAACCGCTACTTTGAGAAAACCGGTTTGCATCCAGATTATAACGATGAACGCCCGTACAAATTCTCCTGAAGGAATAGTGGATATAGTTAAAAATGTTGGTGATATGATTTTCTTTATAGTTTCGGGAGGCAAAACCAGCAAAAATATTATAAAGGCATGTAGCAACATTGTTCCAGCCAGTAAGGCACCAGCCACCAGTGCCTTGGTGGGGTTTTTGGAAAGTTTTAGTAAGGGCAGGAAAACCACTGTTTCCATAAAGGGAAAGTTTGCATAATCCACTGCTTCTTTAAGGATGATTTTATAGTTGTGTTCAAAAAGGGGTAGTAAGTTGGTGATTTTCATCGCAGGGATAGACATAAAGATTAAAAGGGTACCGGTTATCCAAGCAGTCAAAACAAAAAAAGTTGACAGCCTCCCGATTACTTCTATTCCCTTTATTACGCCATAAGCGGCCAAGGCTACTAATATGCTGTTTATGTATATTTGTGGAGTCATAGGTAATATTGTTATGTTGATCATTTCCCCTATTTTTCTGGTTGAAAAAATGGCTAAGTACAGGGAATAAACCCCCAAAAGTGCAGAAACAAAGAGCAAAGGTGACGGTGGTTGTTTGATTCTACTTATAAAATAGACGTAAGTTAAGCCCAGGGCCCACCCAATCAGTGCCGATAACCACATTTCTTGATTGCTGAGACCTAAAATGGGGATATACATAATAGATGTTCCCAACAGAAATCCTGTAATAAGCATTGTTAACTGAAAGTTTCCCATTTTTTACCTCATTAAGCAGAATTATAGCTATTTTTTGTTGGGTAAGGGTTTTTTATACTGTTTGTGTTTAGAGGTAGTGGGAATAAACTAAGGGGGTAGATAAGCAGTGAGCAGTCTTAATGAAATAGAAATATCAGCTTTTGCTTTTAAAGAGGCAATATCTAAAGAAAAACACATGGCAGTAAAACTAAAATTGTACGTTGAAATCACCAAAAGTTCCGAGGCCAGACAGTTTTACCGGGATTTAATAGCTGTCAGCAACAGTAGGATCAAGATACTGCAGAGGGAAATGAAAAATCTCAATATAAACTAGGAGGCATCTTATTTTGAAAAAAACTGATTTTAGCTATGATGTTCTTCAAGATAAAATTAGCGGGCAGGTTTTTTATAATGAAATGATGATAAGATTGACAAATCCCGTTGCTCGGGAAATTTTCAAGCAGTTTAGAGATGATGAAGAAAAATATGTACAGAGGCTGCAAAAACATGTTATTGCCAAAGAATATGTGCCTTTGTCTTTGAAAGGTTTTTTCAGTGGAAGATAGTGACGGGGGAGACCTGCTGAAGGTATTCGCAGTATGCCAAAAGCCTTGACACATAAGGTATTATGACTTACAATACAAGTTGCGGATTCAGATGATCTGAGCAGGGGGTTTCCGTAGTGGATCATGGTAAATATATGAGGGAAGCCTTGTTGGAAGCTCAGAAAGCATTTGCTCTGGGCGAAGTTCCCATCGGAGCAGTGGTGGTTTTAGGTGAAGAAGTTATCGGGCGGGGACACAATCTTAGGGAAGAGCTAAAAGACAGTACAGCCCATGCTGAAATTATAGCTATGAGGCAAGCTGCTTCAAAAATTGGTGACTGGAGGTTGTCTGAGGCAACTCTATACAGCACCATTGAACCTTGTCCCATGTGCGCCGGAGCAATAGTTCAGTTTAGGGTCAAGACTTTGGTATATGGTGCCACAGACCCCAAGGCCGGGGCAGTGGATTCCCTTCTGGATTTGGTTCGTGACCCTAGGTTTAATCATCAGGTGCAAGTCTTGTCCGGAGTTTTAGAACAGGAATGTGCAGATATAGTAAAACAGTTTTTTCAGGAGCTCCGCCAGTTGAAAAAGCAAAAATAAGGAGAGATGGCCGAGTTGGTCGAAGGCGCTCGACTCGAAATCGAGTAAGCGGTAATCCCGCTTCGTGGGTTCGAATCCCACTCTCTC
>CAZHAJ010000019.1:0-19140 GCA_964530215.1 uncultured Peptococcaceae bacterium
ACTTCACTGTCTTCCTTATCTTACACCACAAGATTATAAGTTACATTAAAAAACGGTACGATTTCCTTAACTTTATGAATATTCACCAAATAACAGCGATGAGTTCTGAAAAAAACAGCGGGGTTAAGCCTTACTTCCAATTCTTTGAGTGTAAACCTTGTACATAATCTGTCCGTCTCTGTTTTTATATATATATAATCCTGCTCAGTGTAAGCGTAGTATATATCTGACTCTGCCACCAAAAAGGTTTTACCCTGCTTCTCGGCAGGTATCCTATCTATTCTAATCTGCGTATCAGAAGATTGAACTGATTTTGCAGAGACCTCCTGATTTTCCGAAGGCTGAGATTCCAATGCGGCCATTTCCTGGGTTATTCTGATGACTTTATCTATTGCTTTTTTAAGCCTAAGGGGTTCTATGGGTTTTAACACATAGTCCACAGCATTAACCTCAAAAGCCTGAACCGCATACTCATCAAAAGCAGTGATAAAGATAATGTGCGGTTGTTTTGGCATTTCCTGAATGACTGAGCCCAGCTCTAAACCAGTCATACCGGGCATTGAAATATCAAGAAATAATATTTGATAGTCCAAAGCTTTTATTAGTGCCAAAGCCTCTTGCGCATTTGTGGCTTCCCCCACTATTTCAATGGTATCAAAACTGCTCAACGCATACCTTAATTCCTGGCGTGCCGGATACTCATCATCAACAATCAATGCCTTGAGCTTCATTTTGCAGCAACCTCCTCTTTTTCATCAGAATCACAAGCCAATGGTACTCGCACAATAATCGAAGTACCTTCATCAGGGGTACTTTGAATAATTAATCCGTGGTCATCACCAAAAAGACCCTTTAATCTCTCATGCACATTGGATAAACCTACACCATTGCCGGAACCATAACCGGGTTTTAATATATGAGGCATTTTTTCGGGAGGAATGCCAACCCCATCATCTTTAATTTCAAAGATAACATGATCATTTTCAATATATCCCTTAACCAAAACAGTGCCTTGCCCCTGCTTTGGATGTATTCCATGTTTTACCGCATTTTCTACCAAAGGTTGAATAGTAAGCACCGGAACCTTGCAATCATAAATTTCCTCATCAATTTCCCTGATAATCTTCAATTTATCACGAAAACGGGCTTTCTCCAATACCAAATAGGTATTTAAATATTCAATCTCCTCTTTAATTGAATTGAAATGTCCATGTCTTTTAAGGGCGTAACGGAAAAATGAAGCCAGTCGTATCAATAACCTGCGGGCAGTCTCAGGGTTGGTTCGACTAAACATGATAATGGTATTTAAGGTATTAAAAAGAAAGTGTGGATTTATCTGCGCCTGCAGGGCGTCCAGCTCCGCTTTAGTAACCAGTTGTGCCTGACGATCCAACTCTGCCAATTCCATCTGCAATCCGAGCATTTGGGCGACACCTTCTGCCAATTTTAAAACAGTGGGACTGACATCACCGCGTCTTGTCTGATAAAGCTTAACGGTACCGGCAATCTGACCTTGGCAAATTAAAGGGGCGATAACAGCAGATTCCAGAGGACATCCCTGAACGGGACAATATAGTCCATAACGATTTGCAATTACCTTTAATACACCGGTATTCAGTACAACTCTAGTGGCGTCGGTTATGATGGGCCCTCCTGCCTGATGATGATCCGAGCCGGCTCCGGTATAAGCCAACACCTTTTCACGGTCGGTAATGGCCACAGCGGAAACATCGGTAATTGCTTTAATAATATTTACGATTTTAGCTGCTGTATATTCATTCAACCCTCTTCGCAAATAAGGTAATGTTTCATTGGCAATTCGCAATGTAGGATCTGACGAGTGCTCCTCCAGCACACAAATTTGGCAGTTCCTCTGAATATACCTAACTATATAAAATGTTGACCCTGCACCCACCGACAGCATAATAACGCCTGCTGCCCAGCCGGGCATACCGGGAATAAAAAACATAATAAAGGCGATTAAATTAAATGGTATCCATCTAATTGCACAATCCCTCATTAATTTTTTTCTCAACCTAATCCGCCTCTCTAGTTATAATAATTATAAAAAAATTCAGATAACTAGCTATCCCTTCCTTTTATTGGAATGTCCACAGCAACGTACCATTGCTCATTAAATTCTATCAAATAATAGGTATAAATGCTATTACATATATATACTAATAGACATTTGCTTAAAATTCAGGATGTTGAACTAAACCTCAGATAGTTTATAACTATCGCCTTTGTCGGGCAGTACTGCGGTTTTACCTTATTCACAAAGCAGTGATAACATTTAGTTGATACAGGGAGGCGAAAGACCGATGAAATTAATCACCTTTGACTTTGAAGGCACCCTAGTGGACAACCAATGGAACCAACGGGATGCAGAAAAAGATGCCCTCAGAGAAATGCAGGAAAAGGGGGTACCCACCCACCTCTTTGACGGCTTAAATTATACCACCATTTATAATTTGGTCAGCGCAAAGCAAAAGGAATGGGGCTTTGAAGATGGACAACTCACATCCATTCTTGACTCCGTATATGATTTTTACGATAATGATGCTTCCATTAGGTGGGAATATGTATTCGATCTGCACAAAATGTTAAATAACATAAAGGGATCTTATAAGATCGCATTAGTAACCAATGGTGGAAGAAAAGGCATGGAACAAACCTTAAAGAAGTTTGATCTGGATAATACTTTTGGTAAAGTTATAACCAGAAATGATGTACAGATGCTAAAACCCTCAAGTGAGGGAATTAAAAAAGCACTGGAGTGGGCAGGGGCAGAAAAATCAAATGCCCTCCATGTTGGTGATACCATGGCGGACATTCTGGCTGCCAGAGAAGCAGGGGTAAAGGTAGCCATTGTTATTGCCAGCAATAACAACCCTGAAAAGCTGCTGCAGGCAAAGCCTCATCTTATACTGAAAAAATTGACAGACTTGCCTTGGCACTTAAAAAACATAAACTTCCTTTAAATATTTTAAGGTAATTTTATTGTCTTATTCTATAGGTAATAATACCATTTTCCAATTTGGTTTCCACCAGGTTATTGCTCTCCAGATATGCCAAAAACGCCAAAATCTCAGTTAGTTTGCTATGAACATCCTTTGGGGGTAAGTCCTCAATGTATAGTTTTTGGCATATTTGATAAGCATTGATACGTTTTGACAGCAAACCCAATATTTGCTTTATTTTGAACTGCTTATAAGCCTTTATCTCCCTATATCTGCTGAGGCAATCATAAAAAACTCCTCCGTGAGCAGGTAAAACCCTTTTTACTGCTAATTCTTCTACAACTTTTAGAGATTTAAAAAACTGACTCAAGGGATTGGGATTCGATGTTGGCCACATACAAATTTTAGAATCAGCAGTGGGTAAGAGATGATCACCGGCAAATAAAATTCCCTCTTGGCTTTCAAAAAAAACAACATGTCCCTCTGTATGTCCGGGTGTTTCAATAACCCGAAATAACCTTTTACCTATTCTAACTTCACCATGTAAAGGAAGAGGTGAAAGAGCGGCACATGGACAGACCATCTTAGCTATATTATAAATGTTTTCCAAAAGCTCAGATAATAGCCCTGGGGGAACACCATTTTCCTTGAAAAACTCACCAAGAACAGGAATGTTTATTCTTACCTTTTTCCAGGTAGATTCAACATTATCTATTTCAGACTGGCTCATGTATACAGGTGCCCCGGTTAGTTGCTGCATCCATTTAGCTGCACCGAAGTGAGCAGGGTGTAAATGGGTGATATAAATAGCATCAATATTACTATACTCTATTCCATAGTGCAAAAAAGCTTTTTTCCATTGGTTTAGGGAAAGATCAAAATTTGTACCTGTGTCCACAACAGACCACCCATGGTCCCCTTTAACCAGATAGCAATTTATACTGTTTTCCTTATATGGAAGTGGCAGCTTTACACAATAAATATCTTGTACCACTTCCATAATCATCCTCCTATCCAAACCTTAGTGGCCATTAAAATATTCCACAAAAAGGAATATTATCCTTCTGCATACAAATAATAACATTGTCGTTTCCCATCGAAAGCCCCGAAAAATATTTGATAAAAAAATACCTTAATAAAAAAGAAGGATTATTATAACTTTTTTAAGAATAACACTTAGGGTTAAAAGTTATTAATATTTATAATTAGCGTTAGGTGATTAACATGGAAGTACAAAAGGATACAAATAACATACACAAAATAGAAACATCTAATGGTTTAGTATTTGTTGAAGGTCCGGCCTCTAGAGAGTACTTGGAGACCCTGACAATTAATGAAGGATTCTCCAATTTCCGCATCCCTGAAAGACAGTATGAGGCCCTCTGCAACATAGCCTCTTCACCCAGCGGTTATGTATATGTTGCCAGAAATCAGCAACAAATAGTAGGGTACGTGGTATTCCACAAACCAAATGATTTTTCCAGATGGAGTAAACACCCCCGGGTTTTGGAATTAGGAGCTATTGAGATAAGCAACCAGTATAGAAGAATTGGGTTGGGTACACATCTGCTTAAAGCTGCTTTTAGCAACCCTGATATGGAAAACCATATTATTATTACTACAGAATTTACCTGGCATTGGGATTTAAAAGAAAGTGGCTTGGATGTGTGGAATTATCAAAGAATGCTGACAAAGCTTTTTTCAACAGTTCAGTTTAAGCGCAGACGTACAGACGATCCCGAAATACTGGAGCATCCCGCCAACATGTTGATGGTCCGAATTGGCTCAAAAATACCTCAAATTTACGTTAAAAATTTTGAAGAAATGCTGTATCAACAAACCTTAGTGGAATAAAAAAAGCAACTCATTTCTATAGCTTTTGAGTTGCTCTTGTATCCTTAATCATCATTTTCTAACATAATACTCATTCTTAACTCAATGTATTTATCCATCAAAGATGCCTTCTCTATGATGTCTTCGGTAATTATATCTCCTTCATCAATGATCACCTGGAGGTCGTCTCCAACAATCCTTTTAGCAGCTCTTTTGCCCAATAAAAACTGATGCTGCCTTTTCTCAAAGACATCAGATAAATCCTGGGGGTTCTGGAAGCTCCTTTGACAATCAGATGAGTTTTCTGGCAACTCGTCATCGGTGTTTTTTGGCATACAGCTTTGATCTTCTATAATTAAAGAATTTGAACCATAGGTAAGTATCATATCTCCCGGAATCGTCCACCGTTTGCCGTCTTCATTGGATACCAAACAGTCCTTTATAGAACCGGTATCTTCATCAATTATATACTCTTTCACAGTACCTATATGTCTGCCTGTTTTTGTTAATACCACCGCTTTTACAATTTGGACATCTTTCTCCAGCACAGCTACCAGTTCAGGATTTTCACTGACATTATGGATGCTGTCACTTCTCTCTACAGTTACCGCATACTCACCGACTCCAAAAACTGTATCAAAGGGTAAAGCACGCAGTTCACCATACCATTTATCTCTGTCTAAAAGTAAAAAATCAATACATCCTCCATCAGGATTAACTGCAATCGCCTCTACAGTTCCTAATTTTTTGCCCGTAGAAAGCTCTATAACCGATAAACCTATGAACTGCCGGCTTTCCTTCACTTAACCACCCCATAATTGCCATTGTAAAGCTTTTTACT
This sequence comes from uncultured Peptococcaceae bacterium, assembly GCA_964530215.1. GTDB lineage: Bacteria > Bacillota > Desulfotomaculia > Desulfotomaculales > Desulfocucumaceae > JAAXTT01. Next base: position 5,638 of record CAZHAJ010000019.1, read on the forward strand.
ATAGCCTTCTTATTTTTCCGTTACCCTTTGAATGAGCGGTTCCACCCACGATAATATCCTCTATCCATAAAGTAGGCTGAGCATCGCTTACCGGTACACCTTGACCATCTTTACCACACGTACCGATGGTAAAACCCAAATCACTACCCACCATTTTTATGTTTCTCAAAACCTCGGGACCGTTGCCCGTTAAAGTAGCCCCCCTTATCATAGAGCCCTGTTTCCCGTCTTCAATTAAAAACCCTTCCGCCACGTCAAAGACAAAATCCCCGGTGGTGGTATTTACCTGCCCGCCACCCATTTTGGTAACCAGAATACCGTTACCTGCTTCCTTCATCAAACGACAGGGATCTTCTTTCCCGGGAGCTATATATGTATTACCCATACGAGGAATAGGCTTATGCTGATATGACTCTCTCCTGCCATGACCATTGGACTGAATCCCTTCTTTGGAAGCGGTAAGCCGATCATACAGGAATTCCTCCAATACACCATCTTTAATCAACACAACTTTCCTGGAAGGCACGGCTTCATCATCAAAACGATATGACCCGTACTTATCTTCCATTGTAGCATCGTCAATGACAGTCACATAGTCAGCCGCTACTTCCTGGCCTTTTTTACCTGCATAAACCGATAGTTTTTTTTGCACCAAATCTGCTTCCAACCCGTGTCCACATGCTTCGTGAACCATAGTGCCTCCGGCTTCACCAGCCATCACCACCGGCATTTTACCGGATGGCGCAGGCTGCGCCCCAAGCATTTCTACTGCTCTTGCAGCAGCCGTTTTGGCTAAATCAGCCGGCTTATTGCGTTGCAGCAAATCAAAGCCTGCCATACTGCCCACCGCTTCATATCCCGTTTGAATGGTATCCCCTCGGGCAGCCACCACTTGGACCATCAACCTGGTTCTAATTCTTTCATCCTCAACGTAATCACCATTGCTGTTTGCAATGGTTACATTTTGCACCATGTCCCCGTAACCAACGATTACCTGTTTGATCTGCTCAGGAGATACCGCTCTTGCTGTCCTGTCGGCGATCTCTACTGCCGACACCTTTTCCTCTGTCTTAACTTGGTCCGGCCGAATACCAAAGTTAAACTCCACCAATGGTTTTACCTTTCTCAAGTCAATATTGTAGTCTTTTTTTTCACTCTGTGCTGCATGACTGGCCACTGAAGCTGCTTCTGTCAGACCCTTACGGCTTAAATCATTGGTGTATGCGTAAGCAGTGGAGTCACCCTCTAACACCCTTATCCCTGCACCCACATCCAGACCGGTATGCACCTTTTCAATCTTTCCACCCTCACAACCAATACCGGTAGCTTGCTTATTTTCAATATATATATCAGCAAAATCCCCACCGTTACCCAGAGCAATTTCAAGAATTTCCTTTAGTACTCCTTTATCAACCACTGGAATCACCCCTGTTAGCAGCATTTTTTTATTATTCTAAGCTGTAACTCATAAATTGATACTTACAAAAGAATTTTACCTGTCCTGGATTTTTTACCATTGCAAAATAATACTGGATAAGAATCAAATTTCCTTCTTTTTATTCAAGCTTTAGCAAACAAAAATATACCCGACCAGCCATTGCCACAAAAGGACTAAAATATTTAAAAATCCAGAAATTCTGTTTGACTTCTAACTTAAGATTTTGTATACTTATCAATGTCAGCAAACGGCAGGACAAAAGAGACTAGTAATGAAACAATCAGGAGCTGTGGTGTAGTGGTTAACATGCCGGCCTGTCAAGCCGGAGACCGCGGGTTCAAGTCCCGTCAGCTCCGCCAAACTGCCACGGTAGCTCAGTCGGTAGAGCAGCGGACTGAAAATCCGCGTGTCGCTGGTTCGATTCCGGCCCGTGGCACCAGGAAAAATCAACATAAAAACATATAACGCGTGCGGAAGTAGCTCAGTGGTAGAGCATCGCCTTGCCAAGGCGAGGGTCGCGAGTTCGAATCTCGTCTTCCGCTCCATTTATGTTCTGGCGACATGGCCAAGTGGTAAGGCAGAGGACTGCAAATCCTTTATCCCCGGTTCAAATCCGGGTGTCGCCTCCAAAGCATTATAGATCAAGGGTAATAACTTATCAGAAGTTATTACCCTTGATTTTGCTTAGTCTACCCAGAGCACTTGATTCATCAGTTAATTTACTTAAAATTTATAAAAGAACGTTCTGTAATGAATCTATTAAATCTTACTGTCCTGCGCTTTGTCGGGCTAAACGAATCTATGTTTTTATTCATCCGGTTCTGTGTAAGATTTCCCAAATAATTAGGCCTTCCTGAAGTACATTTTTCTGATATTTGTTAATTGAGCCATATTAATCATCTCTTTTCCTCCTGTATGATGATGATTAGACAACAAAATCATACAGGATATTACCATATTAATAAGAAGTTACTTTATCATCGTAGTTCTCTTTTAGAATCGGAGGATTTGTAAAAAATGCCATCCCTGCACCAATAACGCACAATACAGCAGCAACCATAAAGGCGTTATTAAGCATATCAGCTGACAAGAACTTTGTTCCAAGTTCTATACCAGTTACTGCACCAAAACCGTATGCAAGGTAAACTATTCCATAATTGCCACCAAGATATTTTGAGCCATAAAAATCTGCCGTAGTTGCTGGAAATGTGGCCATAAATCCACCAAGACTTAGAGCTACCATTGCAGCACTTAGTGCAAATAACACATACGATGTAGCATTCATCAGCATTATCATGGCAGTTGCACATACTAAAAAAATAGTAACAAGGGTATTCATTCGGCCTATTTTATCAGAAATTGAGCCCCAGAGGAGACGTCCAGCTGAGTTCAGTAAACCCATAATACCAACAATAGCAGTTGCTTGAGCTACTGTTAAGCCAGCAATTTTCTGCCCAATAGGTGACGCAAGCCCATAAAACATTAATGTGGCAGTGCACCCAAGTAGGAACATAAACCATACGAGGTAAAATTGCACTGTTGACATCATTTGCTTTTGGGTGAAATCATAAGCACCCTTACCTGCAATGGACACAGAGGGAGGATTCCAGCCTGCAGGCTTGAAACCTTCTGGAGGCAACTTAAGAAACTGTGAGCCAAAAATTACAAGAACTAAGAATATGATACCAAGATATGCAAAGGCGGACATAACACCCTTGGTTTCGATAATGCTTTTTGCAAGGGGAGCAAAGACAGTAGAACCGAGCCCCATACCACCCACTGCTACCCCGGTAATAAGCCCTTTTCTGTCAGGGAACCACTTAACACAAGTAGCTAGGGGACATACATACCCGAATCCTAGACCAGAACCAGCTATGACACCATAAAAAATTTGTAATTGCAAAACAGATTGTGCCTGGCTTGCCAATAACAGACCACCACCCAACAAAACGCCACCTATAGTAGTTATCCAACGAGGGCCCACCCTGTCCTGAAGTTTACCAGCAACCAGAGCAGAAATAGCAAACACCAGAATAACGATAGAAAAAATTCTGCCTACTGGGGTAACAAGAGTAGCAGGGTCAACACCCATTTTTGCACCAAAAAATTTCTGTACAGGTTTTGAAAATACGCTCCATGCGTAGACTGCTCCTAAACAGGGCACCACAGTCAGTGTGCCCAGCAATATTGGCCATCGTTTAATTGAGTTTGTAGACATTGTTTGACCGCTCCCAAAATAACAAAAATCATTAGTAAGGAGAACAATAGCTGGATGTTCTCAAACTAGCGATTTATTTTTTTTAAATTATCACCTTTACGAGATTACCTTTACTATACAGACTTGTTTTTACTCAGTTGCACCAAATAATTAGCTGCTTTATCAGTAATGAATTCTTCAAAGCAGTAATGCCCCTTCTCAGCTTCCTTAGCAGCTTCAATGGTCTGGTTGGGTGGAAGTTTCAGATTTGTAGGACAAGGAGTATAAATTTGAACATAGGTTGATCCCACTTCCCTAGCAATGAGAATAGCATTCCTCACCACCCTAGCTAATTTATGAGGACTAGCCACTGTAACTCGAGCAGCATATGCACAACCAGAAACCTTCGCCATTTCAAAAACGGGAATTTTGGGAAACTTTTTGCCCCGAGGTGCCATATTCAAGATCATACCTTCCCTGCTCATACCACTTTCCTGGCCTCCTGTATTGCCGTACACCTCGTTATCCAGCATAATGGTGGCAATCTTCTCCCGCCTAAACCAGGAATGGAGGGTTAAGTCCAGCCCAATGTCAGCAATCCCACCATCCCCGACCAGAACTAAAACGTCTTTGTGACGATCTGGGTAACGTATCTTAAGCATCCGCTTCAAGCCTGATGCCACCGCGTTTTGGTTGCCAAAGGCAGTGTTTGAATAGTTTACAGAAGTTTGTGCCAACCCAAAAAATGAACATCCTGGTGTCCCAACAATTAAGGTATCTTCAGGAATCGGCAGTGATGCTGCGATTAATCGAATTCCAAGAGCGACACCACATCCAGCGCAATGAGGATGTTCCTCAACAATTTCTTTGAAAGTTCCCAAGTCCTCTATACTTTTAGGTTCGTGGAATGGGCCATCGCACACCAGATCCTTATATTCCTGGGGCAAAAATTCAACAAATCCCTTAACAGGAGAAATAATTTTGATTGACATGGTTCACCTTTCCTGTTCTTTACTATTGATGGAGCCTAAAGTAACAAGTATCAATTTTTGATTCCACGTAAACTAACCCCACGTCTGACTTCCTCTACTATCAACTCCACTGGCATGGTCATACCACCAAATACCCTAGGTCCAGCTACAACTCTGCTGTTATGGTCCAAAGTGGCCCTTATCTCTCTAGCAAGCCATCCCCCAGGATTGAATTCCGGAACAACAATCAGTTGAGCATTGGCAGTTGCCGAGATAAGCTCTTCAACAGGAAATGGACGGATAGACTTAACCTTTATCAATCCGACTTCAATGCCCTCTTGCTTTAACAGATTTAGGGCTTCTCGGCTTTGGGAAACAGCGGTACCTGAGGCAGCAATAAAGATATTGGCTTCGGGATTCTCCACCTCTATAAGGCCTCCTAGATAGCGATCGATGTATTTACGGGCACGCTCCGAAGCAGCCAAAATTTCCTGGTGCCAACTAGCATTTGCAGCATAGCTAATAAAATTGCTTTTATTAAGCAGCGGGTCTCGCACTATACGCATGGGTGGAGTTTCCATGTCAAATACTGGAACAGGGGCACGACTTGGATCATATGGAGGTAGCTGAACATCTTCCGGCGGAAGCATAACCTGATCCTTAGTATGGGTTACAAAAAAACCATCTGCAAATACCCCTATGGGCAAATGCACATCCGGTTGTTCAGCAATTACATATGCCTTTAAAATCATTTCAAAATAATCCTGGGCTGTTTCTGCATGAAACATCATCATACCTGTGTCCAATAACATTGCCATTTCGATGTTTTCCGGCTGTATTGACGGTGGCAGGGAAATACCCCGACACATGAAAGCGCAAACTACAGGCTGACGAGAGCCTGCCCAAACAGGAAACATTTCCATGGCCCGCAAAGTACCTGGGCCGCTGGTTGCAGTAAAAACCCTTCCACCCCCCAATGCTGCACCATGAATGGCAGCCATTACCGCAAATTCATTTTCAGCCCGATAATAGTCTTTTAGATAGCCCCTTGCATACAAATCTCCAACTAACTGCATACTTTCACTCTGAGGAGTGATGGGATAAGCTATTGCTACCTCAACGTTAGCCCGCCTAATAGCTTCTGCCACAGCCTCACTGCCAGTGATAAAAGCCTTTTTCCTATGCGCTCTAAAAAACATATAGTCTGGATCAACTACACGCTGTTCTATCACCATAATCTTATCTCCTTAATGAAACGATTAAATCCTTTTATCTAATTATTAAGAAACTACCAAAGCTCCTTTGGGGCAAGATGATGCACAAAGGCCACAACCTTTACAACGGTTTTCATCTACAGCCACTTTCTTACTGGGCAATATTGAGAATACATTAGGGTCTGGACAGCTTAAAATACAAATTTTGCATCCGATGCATTTCTCATCATCAACTCTGGCAACAATATACATAACACCTGCCTCCTTACTAAATAGCGTATTCTTTTATAGAACTACCTGCCTTGTCCACAACTTCCATATTCTTTTCAATTAATTGAGTAACCTTAGCAAACTTAGTCTTTAAAGCATCATCAAGTGCAGCAGTTGTACCAGAAGCTACAAATCTTCCACCGCCGAATCTTTCAGCCAAAGACTCTTTCAGAGCTTCCTGAGAAACCAACTTACTGACACCTAACAAACCACCCAGCATTGCCATATTTGTGGAAAGTTCTGTCCCCCCCACCTCCAAAGCTACTTGAGTAGCAGGAATATAAAACATCTTTGCCTCCAACCGAGCCATTCTTTCAATGTCCTCCTTACTAATCTCTAGAGGATTATCTGAATTCACTATAATAATTCCACCAGGTTGCAGTCCGTCAAAAAACGGCATTGTATAGCACTTGCCTAGGGTAATTACATGGGGATGAAAAATCATGATAATATTGGGGTAAAGAACCTCCCCTCGTTCATGAATTCTACAAGTGGATATACGGACATAACTTTCGGCTGGTGCAAGCCTTTTCTCTGCACCAAAGAAGGGGTTAACAGTACTTTCCCGGCCGTCACGAGTAGCTGCTGAACCCAATATGTGAGCAGCAGTTACCACCCCCTGCCCACCTAAGCCTGACATCCGGATGCATATTTTCTTACTCATGATTTCCCCTCCTCCTCCAAACCAATCAGAAATTCATGTGCCTCTGGAGTAATGTATTCCCTGACCTGATATGTTCCTTCATTTATACGCTCCTTGATTTTGCTTATTGTTTCATTAGGCTTAAACTTATAGTTAGTTGGACAGGGAGCAAACACCTGTACATAGGTAGGGCCGATCTCTCTTGCCAGCAGTATAGCTTGACGAACCGCTTTCTCCAACTTCTTCGGTTGAGCCGGCGTCACAGCAGTTGAATATGCACAACCTGATTGCTGAGCTATTTCCGGCAATGAAACCTTGGGAAATTTTTTCCCCTTAGGAGCCATGTTTAGAACTGTACCCTCAGGGGACATACCACTTTCTTGTCCACCTGTGTTAGCATAGGCCTCGTTATCCAGCATAATAGTAGTAATATATTCTTTTCTGAACCAAGACTGCATGACCATATCCAAACCGATATCGGCAGTAGCCCCATCCCCTGCAATTACCACTACATCTTTGGGTTTATCGGGAAATCTTAACTTTAAAGCTCTCTTTAACCCGGAAGCTACTGCGTTCTGGTTGCCGAAAAGAGAATGTATATTATGAAGTGCCACCTGGGGAAAAGCCAAGGCACTACACCCTGTTGAACCTACAATAACTGTATCTTCAGGGTTGGGTAGAGATGCTAAAATTAGACGTAGAGAAAGAGCTAAGCCACAGCCTGCACAAAGTGGATGTTCTTCCAGCAACTCTTTGAAAGAGCCTAAATGCTTAAGGCCCAGTCCTTTTCCAAAAGGTCCATTATCAACCAATTCCCTATACTCGGGAGGCATAATCTCCTCAAACCCATCAGATATATTGAATAGGTTCTTACTCACAACACATACCTCCTTATTTCTGCTAGTATCATATCTGGGGGCATAGTCATGCCTCCATAAACCTTGGGTCCATCGACTACTTTTGTAGTATCTTCAATCCAGGACTTAACATCCCTAGCCAGCCAGCCCACTCTATTAAATTCCGGAACTATTACAGCTTTGGCTTTTCGGGTTAGCATTCTAATCTCCTCACCGGGAAACGGACGGATACTTTTGATTTTAACCAATCCGACACTTACCCCTTGCTCCTTTGCTAAAGCTATAGCTTCCCTTGCTTGAGATACAGCTGTACCTGAAGCAATTATAAGAATATCTGCTTCTTCGTTTTCTGTCTCAATCAATCCGTCCAAGTATTTATCAATATACTTTCGGGCCCTTTCGGCTGCAGCCAGAACTTCCTGCTGCCATGAAGCATGAGCAGCATAACTGATAAAATTGCTCTTCATTACAAAGGGATCCCGCATCTGCCTCACCGGGACATTCTCCATATCCATTACAGGTACGGGTGAGCTATAGGGGTTGTATGGTGGCAATTTGGTGTTCGACGGTCCTATCTCTACCTTGTCCCTCGTGTGAGTAACAAAGAACCCATCCACAAAAACTCCTATAGGTATATGAACATCGGTCTGCTCAGCTATGATAAAAGACCTTAAAATCATGTCATGAAGGTCCTGAGAATTTTCAGCATGAAGCATTATAATGCCTGTATCCAGCATGAAAGCCATCTCAATGGTATCAGGCTGGATTGTCAGAGGTGCATTTACTCCTCTAGTCATAAAGGCACACACAATAGGTAGCCTTGCCCCTGCCCAAGTAGAAAAAATCTCAAAAGCTCGCAAAGTTCCGGGTCCACCAGTTGCAGTAAAAACCCGTACTCCTCCCATAGAAGCTCCAGCCACTGAAGACATTACAGCGAATTCATTTTCACCACGGAAATATTCATTGATATGTCCCTCGGCAAACAAATCGCCTACCAGGTGCATACTCTCAGACTGAGGAGTTATGGGGTAAGATATAGCCATATCCACATTCGCCCTTCTAATGGCCTCTCTGACCGCTTCACTTCCGGTAATAAACTGCTGCTCTTTCTCTGCATGAAAAAAAAGGTGTTCAGGGTCTACCACTTTTTGCTCAATCACTATTACCTTCTCCTTTCATTTGCCTTATGATATCTGCCAATCTTCTGAACTGTTCCAACCCTGCATCCCTCAAAGAAATCATGGCATCTTCGTGACCTGCTTCCCCGCACAAAGCAATGGTGTAACAATCAGTACCCCCCCTTATAATTTTCAAGGCTACATTTGCGTAATGGCAGTGCACTCCAACAAAAACACAGACATCAATTTTATTGTGCCAGATAGTAAGGTTGGGGTGGTTTGGATTAATCTCAATGGCGGGGTTAATCATGGGGTACTTAGGCCTATAATCCGGCATCGGAATTATCTTGGAATTGGAAGTCACTGCCAGCTCCTTTATTGCTGCAGCCTTTTCCTCCACACCTTCTTTCCAGGCCCAGAGAATCAAGGGACCAGGAAAAAATACAGGATTTTTTGCTCCCATAATTTTTTTAGCAATTTTCTGCATAGCTTCTTCCTGGGAAACTATACTGCCCTCTACCAAAGCCTGACCTTTTTCAGGAAGGATAACTCCCATCGTGGCAGCAGCAGGTGGCAAATAGCCTTGGGGCCCAACCTGAACGCGGTATTTTGTTACTGACATTTTAATTCCTCCTGCTATTATTAAAGTTCTCAAACCAAGTTACATAACATACCTGTAATACTCTAGTTAGTTATTAATTAAGCACTGCTGGTAATTGGCGAGGCCGTAATTCTTCCAGGTAACAAGTTTTGAAGCAATATTATAGCTTCCTCCGGCAGGTCGGTTTTGACTGTAAGATGACCTACTTTACGCCCGACCTCTTGTTTACCCCATTTTCCGTAAAGATGAATCTTAATACTGTCCGGAAATTCCGGAATTCTCTTCAGTATCCCAGGGAGATCAGCCCCAAGTATATTCATCATCACTGCAGGGGTCTGTAATTGGGTGGAACCCAAAGGCAAACCGCAGACAACTCTGACCAGTTGTTCAAACTGAGATACATAACAGGCATCCCAACTGTAGTGACCTGAATTATGGGGTCTTGGAGCTATCTCATTAACAAGTATCTCTTGTGGAGTGACGAAAAACTCTATAGCCAGAAGTCCTACTAAATCAAAGGTTTCCGCCATTTCAGTGGCTATTCTTGCCGCCTTCTGTTGGACTGTGGAGGAAACCCTAGCCGGAACTATACTCAAATGGAGCATGTTATTTCGATGAATATTTTCCACTACAGGATAAACAGCTTTATCACCATTTTGTTTTCTCGCCACTATAACGGAGATTTCGTGAGTAAAAGAAATCTCCTTTTCCAACACCCATTCTGAAGAAACTCCTTTCAGAATTCTAAATGCTCCCGGCAAATCACCCGAATTCTTAATAACCAACTGTCCTTTGCCATCATATCCCCCCCTTGCGGTTTTTAAGATGCATGGAAAACCTAAATCAGCAATACCCTTTTTTAAATCACTGATATTTCTGACCACCTGAAAAGGAACCACAGGAAAACCTGCTTTTTGTAATTCATGTTTTTCAGAAATTCGATTTTGAGCAATAGACAATATACGACTTTTCTGAGGCAGGTAAAACTTTTTTTCAAGTTCTTCCACTACCCTAGCATCGATATTTTCAAATTCATACATAACAATATCGGACTGCTCAGCCAATTGACTGGCGGCTTTTAAGTCATCAAAGGGGGCAATAATCTGATAGTCCGCCACCTGCCCACATGGGGAATCAGGAACAGGATCTAGACAGATGATTCGATAACCCATTTTTTTAGCTTCGATGGCAGTCATTCTACCAAGTTGTCCTCCCCCCAAAATACCGATGGTAGATCCTGGAAGTATACTTTTATCAGTCATTTAAGACCACTCCTCATCTAGCAATACCTGCATAGCTATATCCTTTCTTCGATTCTCAATCTTTTCACATAATTTCGAGTCATGAATGGCCAGTATATGGGCAGCTAGTAATGCCGCATTTTTGGCCCCTGGCACCCCAATGGCTACAGTGGCTACAGGCACTCCAGCAGGCATTTGCACAATAGAAAGAAGAGAGTCAATACCCTTAAGTTGGGTAGCAGGAATTGGCACTCCAATAACAGGCAGTATTGTCTTAGCCGCTACCATACCCGGCAAGTGAGCCGCTCCCCCCGCACCCGCAATAATCAACTTTATCCCTCGATCAATGGCTGTCTCAGCAAAGGTGTATAGCCTGTCTGGTGTTCGGTGGGCGGAAACCAACTTCTTTTCATAGGGTATTCCCAACTCCTCTAATATCAAGCAGGACTCTTTAAGTATCGGCCAATCTGATTTACTGCCCATTATCACCGAGACCATATTATCGACCTCCTATAGTATCGTAGTAAAAAGGATTTGATAACAAAAAATCCAACACCTAATACTTAAAATAAGTAAGGTGTTGGATTTCATCCTAACTGATAAAAATACCCTTTAATCTGTCTTCCAACTAAATATTGTTTTTTTATTCAATTTCACGTTCAAGGATAAATACGAAAATTCGCTCACCAGTTTTTGTACTGACATCCGTGTGCAGACTGATAACTTTGTGTGACGTTAAGCGGAATATGATATCTTCTAACTCCGGACGCCCCTGCTCAACTAATTGCTGGCGCAACTTTTTGATAAGAGCCATCCCCTCCCTATCCCGTGCCAAACGCCTTTCAGCTTGAGAAAGAACCCCTCTAAGGGTTACTATTATCATATTACGGAGGATGTCAGTCTTTGCTTCAGTAGGTCCCCTTCCCTTATAATCCTTCTCCCACTGAATCATAGCTTTGGTTATTTCGTCTTCCATCTGCCCTTTGGTATAATTCATAAATAACCCCTTAAGAGCGAATGTTGAATATTTCAAATTATATGATATATATCCCCAAAAAACAAGAGTATATTTTTTTACGTAAGTTTTAATAAAATCACTAGTTAGCGATGGGGCTCGTAGTTAACCCTTGGTCATTTAATATTTACAGTATTGATAAAGGTGATGAACCAGGCTTCCATTCAATCTCTATTTCAAGCTGCTGTTTTTCACCTTTGACTTCATACTTTGTTTCTAAAACAATATTACCTTCAGGTCTTACCTCAACCTGTCGGTCACCTTGTGCCAAAGTTACAGAACCTTGCTGTTCAAGGCGATCTGCCACTTCTCGCAAAAACGATATCACCGCCGGAAGGGAACTTCTCTCCTCACTGGAGAACAGTACTTGACTTCTTGTTTTCATAACAACTCACACTCCTTATGTCTTAAATACTTTTACAAGCCCCACATCCCCTATATGTTAACATATAATGATTACCAACATATTACCGTAATGTTAAGGGAATTTAAACATTTATTTGTCTAGTACAAATAGTATAATTCATTAATTGTAAAGTGTAGAACTGCGTTCTCAGCGATAACCTGCCTAAACACTCTTGATTATGGCTTGCACTTCTGAGCATTGTGACTGCCATCACAAAAAGGTTGATTGCCTGAATATCCGCAACGACAAAGTGCTATCCTACTTCCCTTTTTTAATACTTCACCATTGCTTCCGATAATTTCTGTCATTCCCTCAATAAAAAAGGGCCCGTTAGAAACAACTTTAATTTTTACCGCTGAAGAATTAGATCTCTCAAGGTTAATATTGCCCGGACCGAACATTACCCCCCTGTCCACCTTGGAATCTCGGGGAAATGAGTATCTTAAGGCTCCGGACGGACATTGATCAATGGCTTTGATTATCTCCTCCGGTTCTGCCCCGTTAACATTAGCCCAGGGACGCTTGTTCAAATCAAACACCTCCGGCAATAGCCGCAAGCATATTCCTGGATGCGCACACAACTCGGGAAACCAGTGAATAATTATATGATCATTTTTATATTCTTTCATCCAAACCAAATCCTTTTCTTAAATTTTTTGCATATATCCCTCAAAGCAGTGGCATAACTATAGCTGAGGTGATTATATTGACAATAAATTTAACAAACAAAGAAAAAATGCTGCTGCAGGATCAAAAAGCCCATGAAGAATTATGTGTTCAAAAATATCAGAATTACTCCAGTCAAGCCCAAGATCCAAAGCTACAACAGCTCTTTGCCTCTTTGGCTCAAAAAGAACAGCAGCACTTGGATACCATTAACCAAATTATAAACGGACAAGTCCCCAATCTGCAGCAAAATAATACTAATTCCAACCAATCACAACAAGACCCTTTACAACAAATGATGCAGCAGACTAAAGCAAATCCCGTCCAAGGAGCTATGGCCAACCAAAATGATAAAACACTTTGCAACGACATGCTGGCAACAGAAAAATATATTTCAGGTACTTATAATACAGCAATTTTTGAATTTACCAACCCTAATGTTAGACAGGTGCTGAATCATATTCAAAAGGAAGAACAAGAACACGGCGAACAAATCTTCAATTATATGCAAAGTAACGGAATGTACAACCCTCAATAAGATATTTTATCACAAAGCCCAACCTTAACAAGTTGGGCTTTGTTAAACCACATAAACTATGGGAATACCCTTTAGATTCCTGGAAAGCTGTTCTCTTAAGAACTGCTCCCCCTGTATTCGGGCATCCTCTTTATAACAATACCTACCCCTACCACGTCCTGTCATTAATGATTTATCAAACAAATCCACAGCATTGGGAAAAGCTTCTCTGTTTATTTCCCTGTGGACATAGCTGTAAGTCATAAAAATAATTTCAATAAACAACTGCTCTTTAACCTTTTGAGAGAGGGAATCAGATAGCTCTTCAATCAAACGGCTATAGTATTCC
>CAZHAJ010000020.1:0-18551 GCA_964530215.1 uncultured Peptococcaceae bacterium
ATCTACCTTTACCCCGGCCATTTCCATATTGGCCAGCACTTCTATCAAGGGATTTTCAAGCTGATAATAAAGCCCCTCCATTTGGGCAAGCTTGAGCTTTTCTTCCAGTACCGGAGCCAATCTTCTGATGGCATCAGCCCTGGCACAAAGGGCTGCCGGGCCGCCGACGGGAAGCACAATACTTAGATGCTCCAAGGCTATATCATTAAGATCCCTGTTGGGGGAGCCGGCATTTAAAAGGTAGGATGCCACCATAACATCCAGGCAAAGTCCCTTAAGACCAATCTCATGCTTGGCCAGCTTCCACATTTCTGCCTTGGCATCAAAACAGCATTTTTCGATACCCTGGGCCTCTGCCAATTGTGCTATATGGGAAATTATTTCTTGGGATTTTACCGGTATATAGTAATTATCGCCTTCTGCCCTGCTTATAGCCACCGCTGATACTCCCTGGGTACGGCAGCCCTCAAAGGCAATACTGCAATTTTTCATCTGTTTTATCAAGTCTCGAAGCGCTTCCGGCTCCTCAATAGTCACATATCCCACTTGGTATGAAGACAAGGACACCTGAGCTTTTTGATCTTTTCCTTTTTGTGCTTTTCCGGTTACGGATTTTATTAAACTTTTAAATTCCAGCCTGCTAAAAAGCGGCAGCAGCTTGTCATAATCAAGCCCTTCCCATCGGCAACAGGAAAGATCCACCTGAATGGGCACCTCTTTTTCGATGGTAGCCAATTTTTTTGAAAGCTTGGCCTGCAGGGAATGTTCTTTTAACTTAGCCGCTATTTTAGGACTTAACTGTTCCAGATTGTCCAGAAGATTTTCCAAGGTATTAAACTCAGAAATCAATTTAATTCCGGTTTTCTCTCCAATCCCCGGCACACCAGGGATATTATCTGAGACATCACCGGTCAAACCCTTTAAATCCACCAACTGACCGGCATTTAAGCTATACTTTTCCTGTATTTTTTCCTGATTATATTCATCCAACTTAGTGATACCAGTCTTTGTAAGCAGCACATTGGTATGGGGAGAAACCAGCTGGAGCAGGTCCTGATCCCCGGTCAATATAAGGCTGTTTATCTTCTCCTGCTCCGCCATGGACACCAGGGTGCCAATGAGATCATCGGCTTCATAGCCTTCCATCTCAAATATTGGGATCTTCATGGCGGCCAGCAATTCTTTTACCAATGGAAACTGAGGCCTTAACTCCTCGGGTGTTGCTTTGCGGTTTGCCTTATAAGCACTGAACTCCTGATGGCGAAAATTCAGCTTGCCTTTATCAAAGCATACCGCAACCATTCCCGGTTTTTTTTCTTCCAGTATTTTAAGAAGCATGTTGGTAAAGCCGTAAACCGCATTTGTAATTTCACCCTGACTGGTGGAAAGAAGCGATATTGCATGAAAAGCCCGATGCACCAAACTATTCCCATCAATAACCAGCAAAGACTGCCGAGACATAAAAATACAACCTGCCTTTCAATTAATATCACCTTCTTATTATAAACATTATTTTCACCGGAGAGCATCAAAATACCTGCTCCACCACAAGAGTTGGCAAGTCTTACATTTTTCGCAGCAGGATTTATTCCCTTAAAAATTGAATTATTTTTGAGGGAGTGTGAATAAAATGCTTAACAAAACTATATATAAAACCTATAAGTGCCTATTTCTTATAGTAATGGGTTTGCTGCTGACTGTCTTGCCCCTTCAGGCCCATGCTTCTGTGGGAACCGATTCCATCGAGGCAGAAAAAGCTTTAATTGAAGTTTTTGAGTACTTGAAGGAAGTACATATCAGCAATCCGCAGCCGGATCAATTGCTAAAGGGAGCTGTTCAGGGAATGTTGGATACCCTGGATGACCCCCACACTGTTTATCTCAGTAAGGATGAGCTACAGCAATTAACCATGGATTTGGACGGAGACTATGCAGGCATCGGAGTTTATCTGGCAATAAAGGAAAGCTATCCTGAAATCCAGGAGGTCTTTTCCGACTCGCCTGCCATGAAGGCAGGCCTTCAGGCGGGAGACCTTATCTTAAAGGCAAATGACTTTGCTCTTAAAGGCTTGCCTTTGTACCAAGCAGTATCACTAATTAAAGGCCCCCCCGGCAGTGATTTGACCCTGGTAATAAAAAGGGGCGAGCTACCTCAGCAAACTGTCAGGTTAACCAGGGGTCTGCTGAATATTTCCACTGTAGTATCTGAGAAACCCAACGAAAGCACCGGATATATAGCTGTACGCAGCTTTGGCGATGAAACTGCGGAACAATTCAAAAACCATCTAAATCAATTGCTTAGTCAAAAAATATCCGGACTAATTATTGATCTTAGGGACAATGCGGGGGGCTATGTTAACTCTGCCACCGAAATAGCGGAAATTTTTCTGGAGCAAGGAAAAACAATCGTTATAACCCAGCACTTTGACGGTTCAAAGCAAACAGTTAAATCCTATGAGAGATTCCCGCTAAAAATCCCCTTGGTTGTTTTAGTGAACCAGCAAAGTGCCAGTGCATCGGAATTACTGTCCGGGGCATTAAGGGACAACGATGTAGCCACCCTAGTGGGGGAAAATACATATGGCAAAGGAACGGCCCAAAGTATAATTCCTATGGAGACCGGCGGTGCTTTGAAAATTACCACCGCAAAATATATTACACCCAACGGCAATGTGGTGGATGGTCGGGGACTAAGCCCGGACTATAACGTAAGAACCAGGGAACTTCAAACCATTTTTGCCCTGAACTTATTGGGATACGAGGTCACACCTATAGTTTTCAATAAAAACAGCGGAGAAGTCACGATAGATGAAAGAGTTCTGCACACTGGAAGAGCTCCTCTGTACAAAGATGGGCATTACTATCTGCCCTTGAGGTTTACCTTGGAAGCTCTGGGCTATACCGTTCATTGGGACCAAC
This sequence comes from uncultured Peptococcaceae bacterium, assembly GCA_964530215.1. Lineage (GTDB taxonomy): Bacteria > Bacillota > Desulfotomaculia > Desulfotomaculales > Desulfocucumaceae > JAAXTT01. The sequence continues at coordinate 2,919 of CAZHAJ010000020.1, forward strand.
ATACCGGGACCATCACTGCCCAAAAACAAAGCAGGGTATTAACGGCAGACCTGCAGGGTGGCATAAAAATAAACAACAACCCGGTAAAACAAAGGGTTACTGTGATAAATGGGGTTTCTTATATACCCGCGGAAGCAATTGATCATTTGGGCTATCTGGTAAAAGACAGCAGTGAATCCATCACCATCACCACAGATTAATCTGGGGGAATAGTATTGGATTTTATCTTTGGATTACTTGAACCGATATTAAAGGCAGTTACCCAACAGATTGCAGCCTTGGGCTACTGGGGCTTAGCCATAGGTATGGCAATAGAAAGCTGCAATATACCCCTTCCCAGCGAGGTTATTCTGCCCTTTGGGGGTTACCTGGTATCCACAGGTCAACTAAACTATTTCGGAGCATCAATGGCGGGTACCGTGGGCGGCACTGTGGGTTCGGTAATATCTTATTTTATAGGCAAATCCGGAGGCAGGCCGTTTATTTTGAAGTATGGCAAATATATAGGAATCAGTGAGAAGAAACTTGCCATAGCAGATCACTGGTTCAACAAACATGGTGAAGCCACGGTGTTTTTTACCCGCCTATTACCCATAATAAGAACATTTATCTCTCTTCCCGCAGGTATAGCCGGAATGAATTTTTCCCGGTTTGTCCTTTACACCTTTTTAGGCTCTCTGCCTTGGTGCTTCTTTCTGACTTATCTGGGTCTTCAAATGGGTGAACATTGGGAAGATCTGAAAATTTGGTTTCACCGGGCGGATATCATAGTGGCTGCAGTGATAATTGCCGTGGTTCTGTACTTTTTCCTGCGCAGAAAAAATAACAGGTTCTATTAGGAAGGACCATTTCTTTTATAAATTTTTTTTGAATAAAAAGAAAAGAACAGCAAGCTGACAACAATTAAAACTAAAGAAATCCTGGTAACCAACCCTTCAGCTTTCTCCAAACTATGTCCCAGAAAAGTATAAATAACTATTTCCGGCAGTTTTCCAAAAACACTGGCAATGAAAAATCCAGTAAAACTAATCTTGCTAAGGCCAGCGGCGTAACTTACCACACTGGAAGGGAGAATGGGAATCAGCCGGGCCAATAGAATAAATTTAAATCCACTTGTATTTCCCATCATCCCCATTTGAGGGATAAATCTATGTAAATGCCTGGAGACATAATCCCTGGCAATTATTCTGGCCAAATAAAAAGCTAAAGTAGAACCCAGTAGAGCACCCAGCATGGTGATTATTACTCCCCATGCCGCACCAAATATAAAACCATTTGCCCCGGCCACCAAAAAAAGAGGTATTGGAGTAGCAATAGTCTGAATTATCATTACAATAATACTGATAACAACTGCCCAAGGGCCAAAGGAATTGATCCAAAATGAAAAATCCTCACTGCTACTAAAGACACCATGCCATACAAATTTTCCGGGAAATAAATGTTCTAAAATAACACTGCCAACAGCAAAAATTATAAAAGTCAACGAACAAATAAACAATGTTCTTTTTATCATCTTGACCTCCAAAATTTCTGGGAGATAAGAGCCAGAGCTTATCTTAAATCAGCTTTGCCATCAATGCCTTTTCCACAGCATATAAGGTTTCCCACTTTTTGCAGAAACAAAATCTCACTATATTTCTACCCTTGTCGGGATCGGAATAAAAGGACGAGCCTGGTACTGTGGCCACTTTAGCTACTTCAATAAGCTTTTTACTGAAGGAGAAATCATCCTCCGCCTGAATTATTTTTTTTACTCTTTCAATATTGGCAATAATATAATAAGCCCCTGAAGGTCTACTGGGCTCAAAACCCACTCTCTTGAGCAAATCATACAAAAAGTCCCCTGCTTTAGCATAATGCTCCCTGAGACCCTGGTAATAATCATCCGGGAGGTTCAGTGCGGTGACGGCAGCATGCTGAAAGGGAGTGGGGGCCCCCACCGTCAGAAAATCATGAACCTTGCGGATTCTCTGAGTAATTCTCTTATCAGCGATGGCCCATCCCACACGCCAGCCCGTTACAGAGTAGGTTTTCGATATTGAATTTATAGTTATTGTCCTCTCCTTCATACCGGGCAAGGAAGCTATTGAAATATGCTGGGCTTCATCGTAGAGTATGTGTTCATATATCTCGTCAGTAATGGCATAACAGCCCCACTTGATACACAGCTGGGCGATTTCAGTAAGCTCTTCACGACTAAAAACCTTTCCGGTGGGGTTATTAGGGGTGTTTATAATAATGGCTTTGGTTCGGTCATTAAAGGCGTTGGATAAATCCCGGTAAGAATATGACCAATCCGGAGCATGCAATGTAACAAAACGTGTTGTCGCCCCTGACAAGGTAGCATCAGGACCGTAATTCTCATAAAATGGTTCAAAAACTATGATTTCATCACCGGGATTAATAATAGCCTTAAGGGTAGCTATCATTGCCTCGGTGGCTCCGCAGGTTACAGTTATATCAGTATCTGGATCACAATGAATATCATTATAGCGAAGCACCTTTTTGCTAATGGCTTCCCTTAAATCAGGCTCACCAAAGGTGACCGGATACTGATTTTTTTCTTGGTTAATGGCTGCAATGGCAGACTCTTTTAATACCGAGGGAGTCTCAAAATCAGGCAGTCCCTGAGATAGGTTGTATCCCTTTGCAGCGGTACATATTCTGGTCATCTCTCTGATAACCGATTCTGTAAAAGTTTCGGTGATTCTTGAAAGCTCCTTCATAACTGCCCCCTGTTTCAAAGTTATTTAACGCTTTTATTATCATAACATTTTACCAAAATATTTACATAGTCCAATTGTCAAAAGAACAAAAAAATAAGCACCCCGGCTACCATGACCGGGATACTTATTTTACAAGGGGGGAAATTATTTTATATTAGAATCTTGATGGCATTATATTGTCAACCCACTCCACTAGTTGCTGGCCAAGACCCTTTTGTCTTTTCTTATGCTCTACACTTTGAGCCTCTAACTCATTAACTTTTTTCATGGGTATCACCTCCGAATTAATCCATAAGATATTATTCTAGAACCTTGATGGCATAATACTGTCGACCCACTCCACCAGCTGTTCACCAACGGTTCTCTTACCACCTTTAACCACTTCCCTGTTGCCTACTGCGCCTTGCACTTCAATTCTTTTGGTGTCCAACTCATTAATCTTTGTCATGGGTATCACCTCCAGTATTTTTAAAATGTTCTATATAAATTATATACCAGCAAAATCGATATAGCATTGAGAATATGTTACGCTTAGGTTAATTTTATCTGCTTAGTGTATAGTTAAAAATATATTGCTTCTTATTTGTCCAGTATAGTCAATGCATATTTCTTTGTCATCAATCACATTACCTGATTTGCTGATATTTATAGCTGATGTTTTGTGGAATCACCATAATCTCAGCTATGTGTCTGGCAAAATTCTTTTGAAGCGGATTGTATTTTTAATGTGTTTTTGTCAAGTTATACTGTGATTACTATCCTAGCAATTAATTAAATATTTGTCAATAGATTTATAAAATTTTTTTGAGAGTTTTTTTCCATGCAGGAGAAAGAAGCCCAAGAAGTCAGAAGTCAGAAGCCAGAATCCAGAAGTCAGGGCAAATCAAATTCTTGCAGGGCGTAAAATTCTAGGCTAGACTGAAATCCGCACCCCCAGCCTGCATTTATGTGTATTTATTGATAAAAAAAGAGAGATTGAAAAACAACAATCTCTCCATCTAATTGTTTACTCTCCATTAATGGGGTCTACCCAAGAGCCATTTCTTAAAATTCTGGATTCTGACTTCTGGATTCTGACTTCTGGATTCTGGCTTCTGTCTTCTGATTTCCGGCTTCTGACTTCTGCATTCCTCTGAATTCCCATGTCAATCACCGTTTGCTGATTCTAGTCGGCCACCGAGGGAAATAGACTTAAATCTGTATGAGGCAAAAACAATGCGGCAGAATACTCATCCATAAAAATATTGCCCACCGACAATTCGATATATGTCATTTTTCCCGCCAGCTCAGACATAAAGCGGTATGCTTCCTGGGACAGCAAGGACAAATGGGCACCTTTAATAGAGCTGTTACCCACAAAGCTATACTTGTCTCTGTCCATATCCGGCAAAAGACCTATCTGAACCGCATCTTCCACGTTAAGGTAATTGCCAAACCCCCCGGCAATTATCACCGCTTCAATGGCATCTCCGGTTAATTCCACCATCTTTAACATAGATTGAATACCGGCATAAACAGCTCCCTTTGAGCGAATCAAGTTTTTAATATCTGATTCGGTAATATATACATCCTGACCATTGCCGGACTCTACCGCGTAAGACAAAATATATCGGGGCTCACCATCTACCTCTTCAATTCTCTTATTGTTAATGCTGTTGAACTTTCCCGTACGGTCTATAATACCCGCCAGCCGCATTTGAGCCATCAAATCTATCAGCCCTGAACCACAAATACCCACCGGTGGGGTATTACCCACCACAGAAAGAGCTACATCCAGAGTATCAGGATCTATCTTTACCTTTTCAATAGCCCCGGACATGGCCCTCATTCCATAGGTGATACCGCCACCTTCAAAGGAAGGACCCGCCGAACAGGCGCAAGTTACCAGCCAGTCTTGATTTCCCAACACCATTTCTCCGTTGGTACCTATATCAATAAACAGCACCAGATCCTCTTTTTTGTGAATCCCTGTATATAAAACTCCGGAAACGATATCTCCCCCCACATAACTAGCCACCGAAGGACACATCAACAGATATCCTTCAGGGTTGATGGCAAGTCCCAAATCCTTTGCTTTAATGGGAGGAAAATTTGTTGCTGCCGGAATATAGGGCTCCAATCTCAAATATTTTGGCGAAATTCCCAAGAATAACTGTGTCATGGTGGTATTGCCTGCTGCCACAATGACCGCCACATCTTTACTGTCCAAAGAGTTTCTTTTTAACATTTCTCTGGTAAGACTATTTACCGACTTTACAACAACAGTCTGAAGCTGCTTTAAACCCTGCTCCTCTTCATCGGTATGAATAATCCTGCTGATTACATCGTCCCCGTATTGTGATTGTTTGTTATAGGTACCTGCCCTATCCACCACTTTTCCGTCCACCAGATCTATGAGATATACTGCCAGTGTAGTGGTACCTATATCCAGCGCTATTCCATAGGGTGGATCTTCATGATGTCCGCCCTCAATATTAACCATTTCCAGCAGGCTGCCCAGCATAAATAAGGTGATAGTAACCTTCCAGTCATTATCCCGCAGCAGTTGACCGATATGAGACATATTGGCCAAATTAAACATAATATCACTGCAATTTATATTTCTTAAATTCAGCTCTTTTTTAATTTCCCTAACCAGCATAGTAAGATCGCTGGTGTTATCCTCCAAAGTGGGTTCGCTGATGGTTATCTTTAAATTCTTAACAATAGGATTGAAATTAAAATCCCCTAATAAATCTAGGATACCCTCTTGCTCATCCACCAGCACCTTGTGCTCAGATAAACGAGACTGCTGGGGAACGGTTACCTCCATGTCCCCATTTACAAAAGTCTGACAGGCCAGCACCGTTTCACCAGAGACTTCAACTTTACAATTGCCGCAAGAACCAACTCCGCCGCAGCTGCTCTTAATCTGTATATCACAATCTCCCGCAGCATCCAATATTGAAGTGCCTTCGGAAACTTTTATCTCTTTATTATCAGGTAAAAACTTAACTGTATAATCCATAGTTCATCTCCTCAAATCTTTGAATGCAGTGCATTCAAAGATTAAGATTTACTAGGTATGGCAACGCTTCCTTATAGCATACCAAAAAATAGCTTAACCAACTACAGATATAGTAAAATAATATTATTGCAGCTGATAAAATATTAGCAGTAACGGCAATGGAAAGCGGCATGCATATGTCTTATACTTATATCCTAAAATGCTCCGACGGTAGCTTTTATACAGGGTGGACAAATTGTCTGGAAGAACGACTGACAACCCATAACAAAGGAAAAGGCGCCCGGTATACAAAGGGACGCCTGCCTGTAGTGTTGGTTTATTGGGAGTTGTGTTCTGACAGAAACGAAGCTCAACGCCGGGAAGCAGCCATTAAAAAGCTAACTAAAGGAGAAAAAGAGGAACTAATTAAAGATTTTCTTCTAAACAGCAATTTGCACAGTCCTCTATAAAGCTCACTTGGTTTCTGCCTCCATTCTTGGCCTGATATAGTGCCTTATCGGCACAATCAACTAGAGTGGAAGGAGGTTGATCCTCTCTGGGAACTATGGAAGCTGCCCCCAAAGACAGAGTAACATGGTCGCTGACTTTAGAGTCAATATGCTCAATATTTTTGGATATTATCTCTAAGCGAATTTTTTCTGCGATGGCCAAAGCACCCCCTAAGTCTGTCTCGGGCAGCACCACGACAAACTCTTCCCCACCATAGCGGGCCACCAAATCTGCGGGTCTTTTTAAGGTTTCTGAAATTGTGACCGCCACCTCTTTAAGGCAATCATCCCCCGCCAGATGTCCATAAGTATCATTGTAAATCTTAAAATGGTCGATATCACACATTATTACGGCAAGACTGCTTCGCTCTCTAAGTGCTCTTTTCCATTCCCGAGAGTAGTATTCGTCAAAGTTTCGGCGATTGGGTATGCCTGTGAGTCCGTCAATTGCCGATAAACGATTGAGCTGCTCATTCAATTCTTCCAGCTTAGTCTTTTCTTCAATAATTTCGCACATCATGGGCCTGAAAACAAAGATTGCTATCAGCAGCAACACAAAAAGACCTGAGATTAGCGTTGCGGTTTGAGCCATTTGCAGCAGCCTCATTTTATCTTCGTTAAGTAATTGATGCTCCCTCACTATAGAGTTTAGACTTATCAGCAGATCCCCGACGGCAACATTAACTACATACCTAAGATGCGGATTTTGATAGGTAAGTTTTTCATCCGGTTCATTTGCCAACGCCCTGGTTTCCGAATAAAAACCTTTTAAATGACTTTCTACAAATTTTTGACTGGGAAGCACCTCTCTGCCGCCTTGCTCTTGCATAAGCTCACGGGAAATGCTTTCCATATCGGCAACGTTTCTCAACAACCGGGCTCTAATTTTTTCCCTTGCCGTCGGGTTGTTTTCATTAACCAGTTGCACACTCAGCAGGGCAACCCTTTGGGAAAACATCCTCTGCCTACCGCTTAAGTTTATCATGGATGCGTCGTCCTGGCTGTTGTCAATCAACATATTGGTTAGACCATAAGATAATATTAACAGCCCGCCAATTAAACTGAGGGCAAATATATATTTAATCGTCAAAGCCCTTAGAGAAATATTGGACATACCGGTCACCTGCACATGTGAAATTGTTTAGGACAAATCACCGTCAGCAATTTTTGCTGCGGTATCACGCAGACTTACTATTGGCTTAATCACTTTTCTTTGCATGAAAACCAAGGTAAAAATCATGGCTATTAAGTATATCCCCAGACCTATGTAGATCAAATTCATATATTTGGCTATCGTCATGGCACTGGCTGTTTCATACATTCCCGTCAAAGTGTCAAACTTTGTCAATATCTGCTTGGACACCTCATTTAGTTCATTAACATCAAAATCACCATTAGTCTGACTATCTATGGCTCCAGTATACAAAGGCTTAACCTGCTGCCAATATTGGGCGGCATCCTCCAGCATTCCGATAATTTCCTGGTTCTGGGAGGCCTTGAGAGTAACATCCCTGCCGCTTACCGTCAAATCCCCTCCGGACATTAATGCATCCAAAGACTGTTCAAATGTATTGATGGTATTTACCTGCTCCTGGGCATGTGACGAATCCTGACTGTATATAAAATTTAAAGTTTCCTTGGTCATTTTTTGGCTTAACATCCGCTGCCTGCCGGCAACATTTACACTGACAGCATCTTCCTGTTGCATACGGTTCATATCTATAACCAAATATACCTGTAACAGCATAATAACAACGATTAGACCCATGGGAAGCAAAACCTTCCATCTGATACTAAGCCCAGAAAACATGCAAATCCCTCCTGATATTAAATATACGCACTATACGATAAAGCGGGCTGCCATCTCTTCCAACTTCTTTGACATTTGAGAAAGACTGGTTATATTGGCAGAGGTCTCCTCCAGGGTAGCACTTTGCTCTTGGGTGGCTGCCGCAATATTTTGAACTGCTTCAGACACCTCGACGGTGGCTGCGGCAACATCGTTTACTTGTGTATCCACTTCCAATACTCCCGAAAGTATTTTCTCAAATGCTGTGGCTGCCTCTGCCGTTACCTTGATTCCTTTATCTGCTTCTGCTACCGTTGCCTTCATTAGATCAACAATTTCACCGATACTGCTTCTGATTTGATCGATTAGATATCCTATCTCTTTGGTGGAGGTTGCGGACTGTTCGGAGAGCCTCCGAACCTCTTCAGCCACCACCGCAAAACCACGGCCATGATCGCCGGCCCGAGCTGCCTCAATGGCTGCATTTAGCGCCAGCAGGTTGGTTTGCTCGGCAATACCGGTAATCATACTTAAAATACCGTCAATTTGCTCTGAAGTTTCTGCAAATTTTAACACTTTATCGGTGGCCTGAAGAGATATATTGTTGATGGTCTCTATCTGCTGACCCACCTGATCTAGGTTCTCTTTACCTATATTAGCCATATCTGCAGCATTATTAGCTGTTGTTTTTACTGTTTGAACCCTGCTGGCCACCTCATCCATACTGGAAGAAATCTGCACCGAAGCACTGGCATTTTGTGTGGCACCTTGGGATATTTGCTCACTAATAGCCGAAAGCTGCCCTGCGGTATAGGAAGCTTCCTGAGCTTTTTCACTTAATTCTCCAATCAAATCACGGAGATTTATTTTCATTTGCTGAAATGCTTGAATTAAACTGCCTATTTCATCCTGACGCAAGAAATCACTCCTTACTTATTATTTATTAAATATAACTCCTCAACAATGTTTATCTAACATTCGTCAGTAACATGGAAAATCCTTCTATGATCCTTTTAAATAGACATAAATAGATAAAAAAAGCCAATCCTATGCAGGATGGCTTAAAATATGCTATAAATCTACTTAACCCATAAATTCATGTTTTCCCAATTGCCAGCTATGTGACAATTATTGATTAGCTGAAAATATCAAATTAGTCTCTGTTATTCAACCGGCAAAATATTTATTTTTAAGTTGGAAGATCCTTGATACTCCGGGGTTTCTGCCACAACTATATGCTTTGAATCCGGTGTCCACTGAGCTTTTGTTATATAACGAAAATTATCGGTCAGTTCTTTAATATCGCTGCCGTCGTTACCCACCATATAAATTTTCCTGCCCTTTATTTCCTGGTCATAATAACCGTTCTCACCGAACAAATAGACAAGTTTTTTACCATCGGGCGAGACAGAAAAAGCAAAATTATCCAGGTAGTCTTGGTGGATGGGTTTATCAACAATAAAGCTCCGCATTTCCTGGCCCTCGGAATTAAACACAAAAACCTTTTCTTGTTTATATTTATATATCAGACCGCTCACCCGGTCTAAAGCTGTTGAAAATGCCATTCCCCGGTCATCTTGAATAAGCTCGTTAACCGTACCGTTATGGGTATTAAAAACAATCTCCCGGAACTCATCATCCCAACCCTTCACAATATAAAGGGTTTTACCCGGACTTATCCATGCTGCGGATCGATATTTACCCTCTTCATGTCCAGGCAAAGGGGTGATTTCCTCCGTTTCAACGTCAACTTTTGCCAATCCCTGCAACTGTCCTGCTCCGTCCGAAAGGGTGACACCTAAGTCATTAAAGTAAAACAAACTTTTGCCATCTGGGTACCAGACAGGATGCCAATCCCCTTTTTTGTCTGTAACTTGTTTTCTGCTACCGGTATCAGTTTCCACAATGAATATTCCTTGCTGCTGAACTGCATAGGCAATTTGCTGCCCGTCCGGACTGACAGTCCCAAAGAAGCTGTTATCGGCTAGCTTTATGGATTCCTTGGAAAGTGTTTTTGCAGCAAAAAGTTGGTTCTTTTTACGATACAGTATTTTTTGACTGTCGGGGAACCACTCCAAAATCTGAATGTCTTCATCTTTATCCAAGGATATGACTTCACCGGAATACAAGTCCGCTATCAACAGTTGGAACTCAAGTGTCTCGATACTTTCCGGAGAATCTTCCACTGCACCAAAAGCTGCAAATCTACCGTCTGGAGAGATAAACAGCTCGTCACGGTTTACCATCCCCACATTGTATCCCTTAGCGGATACATCTATCTCCCGCTGATAGCTCTTCTCACCGTTACAACCCATGGATAGAATTAAAATACCAATAACCAATATCATTCCTAATTTATTCATATTTGCATCTCCTCAAAAAAGGCTGCTGATTTAATCCAATCAGCAGCCTTTAACATTATCCATATACTATTGGACTGTCATCGGTATTGCATTGCTTATATCGGGAGCAGCAAAGGCTTCCCCTATCTCACTAATCCAGATTTCACCCTGCATTACCATATTCATTTCAATTTCTTCGGGGATTTCTCCGCCGGATTCTGCAGCTTCCCCTGAGGGCATGTCACCGGCAAAATCCGAAGGATTCATAGCAAGGTTAAGCTTAAGATCCATCTTAATCATATCACTTACCAAGGTTTCTTTGTTAATATAGGCTGTACAGAAATAATCCAGAGACATTTTTTCCATAATCTGCTGCATGATTCCCTGGATATCCTCGGTACCGGTATCATCAGAAACCGCTACTCCAGACATCATCTGCTCCATTAGTTGTTGATAGCTTTCACGAAATTTATTGGGATCCAAGGTGGAATTGACGGTGTAATACTCCTTACCGTCCATGGTGACGTCATTCCCGTAGTTTACAAGCATTCCCAGGTCCTTCATCTGCTGCACTGCCTTTATGGGGTCGGACTGAATATCCTGCTGCTCTCTCCAAAATTCCACCGGAATATTCATATCCTGGACCATCCACTCCTGTTCAGGAGATTTTACATACATATGCTCCTCGGTCATGTAAGTCTCCATCACGGATTCCGGCATATCTACACCTTCCATGGGTAATACGGTAACTTTCATATATATTTTCATGGGATTATTCTGGTATCGGGCATAAATGTTGGTATTCATATTCATTGGAAGCTGTTCGGATTTGCTGCCATCAACAATTGCATCCACTGTGGTGCTTATATCACCGTTCATCGAATAAGTATTGATATCTGCAATGACTTGGTTTGACTTGGCCAACAGCTCAATAGCTGAAGTACCGTCCCTTACCTCATCTCTGCTTAATAAAACCAACTGCTGCTGATTATCCCAGTCAACATTAAAACCAAAGGCTTCCCCTGCAAAACGCAAGGGCACCATCACATCTTGCTCCCTTAACACAGGAGCTGCAGGCATAGGCACCGCTTTACCATTGAGCAAGGCTTCCCTTTGACCCAACTCCAAAACCAATACAGTGTCACCGCCCACTATTTCTATTACTTCAGCAGTAACACGGTTCACATCAGTTCCGGAAAAACGGCTGAAGGATTCCAGCGGTACAAAACTAACTCCGTTTTCTTGATACAACCCAGAAAAATTAACGAAATCACCGTTTACATTTAAGTTAACTTTATCCTGAGCCATAGCGGGAATTGCTGTGGCTGCCAGGAGCAGCAAAGCCAATGAAAGAGTCCAAACTTTATTAAAAACAGGTCTCTTCAAGTAAAATTTACCCCCTTTGTTATTTATTATCAAACAAATAAAAAGCTGACTAACTATATATATAGACGAAACAACTTTAAAAATGTTCCCGGGTTGTTTAAATATTTTCAATCTGCCAGTCTATAGGTTTTTTACCCAATGAGACCAGGAAGTTGTTTGTCTGAGAAAAAGGCCTGCTTCCGAAAAAACCGTTATATGCAGACAGGGGGCTGGGATGGGCTGATTTAATAATCAAATGCTTTGGGTTATTTATCATTTTTAATTTGGTCTGTGCATTTCTGCCCCATAGTATAAAAACAACGGGATCCTCTCTGCTATTTAAAAGGGTGATCACCCTATCGGTAAATAACTCCCAGCCGATATTTTTATGGGAATTTGCCTGACCGGCTCTAACCGTTAGCGAAGCATTTAACAGCAAGACTCCTTGCTCCGCCCATTTGCATAGATATCCGTTGTTGGGAATATAGCATCCCAGGTCTTCCTTTAGTTCTTTAAAAATGTTGACCAAGGAGGGAGGAGGTGCTACCCCGGGCTTCACGGAAAAACTAAGCCCATGAGCCTGATTTGGGCCATGATACGGATCTTGTCCCAGGATAACTGCTTTAACACTGTTATATGGTGTTAAATGCAATGCATTGTAAATATCATATTTATCCGGATATACCGTTTCCCCTTTATACTCCTTGTACAAAAAGCTTCTTAGCTTCAAATAATAGTCTTTGGCAAACTCATCCTGTAATAGGTTGTTCCAGTCATTTTTTAAAATCGCCACCTGCCATCACTCCCAGTAAGAGGGGACGCATTGATTTTTAGCTTTTATTTTTGCCCCGTATAAATCAAGACTGCATCCCTTAAAAATTCTGCCGTACCAGGCTTTTCCTTATCATAGTATGCTTTAAATCTTTCATCGTCAACATACATTTGAGCAAGACCTGCGTGGGCTTCCTTTGAATAGCTGTCCCAATAATAGCAAAGCCATTGACGATGTAAATCTGCTGCTTTTTGCCCCAACTCATCCGCAGGATCTCCAACTTCCATGGCTGCCCTTAATGTTTCCAGAATTTTTGAAGCTAGGTGGGAAACATCATTATACTCATCCTGGGTCATTTTCATAATTATTTGGTTTGATTTATCCACTTTTTCTTCACCATATTTTTGCCTAATTTCTTTACCATATTTTTGCTCATTATCATTGATCATCTTTTGCTTAAAGCCTTCAAACTTCTCTTTATCTGTCATATCAGCATTCCCTTCTTTAAATTTTATAGATTTTTCAACATTAGCAATTAGTTTATCAATTTGCTTTCTTTTCTCCAGAAGCATTTCTTGATGTTGATGCAAAGCCTTTAAACCGTCAAAAAGGGGGTCATCTATTATTTTTTTTATTGTTCCAAGACTTACCTCAAGCTCTCTGTAAAACAATATCTGCTGCAGTTTATCAACTTGTTCCTGACGGTATATCCGATATCCTGAAAGACTATATCCAGCGGGCTTAAGAAGGCCGATTTCGTCGTAGTACCGTAATGTCCTGGTGCTGACTCCGGCCATTTTGCCTAGTTTATACACTGTATATTCCATCGCTCCTATCACCTCCCATAGAAAAGTATAGACCTTAACGCAGCGTTAAGGTCAAGGGCAATGTTTGGAAAGACATACTATTAAGAAGTTAATATAAAATGCTCTATAACAACCATATATGGGCTGATTTTTAATAGGACAAATTATTGTGGGACAGGGGCTGGTTTTTTAGTCCTACACCATCCTCTGGTTTAACCCGCTCTAAGCTTGTCGCTAACGGACTGATCACCGCCTGCGTACGTGCATCCCTGCACTACTCGGCTGCAAGCGCATCCATGCGCTCTGCTGATCAGTCCGTAAGCTCTGGCGCTAAAAGCGGATAACAACCTCCGGTAGGCTTCGGACTATAAAAGCCCAGCCCCTTTCTCCTCAGCATACAGAACTGTAGAAAAATCTCTGTTTACCGTGTCTATTTTTTCATGGAAAGCTCACTGGCTTATGGCTTCTGGATTCTGACTTCTGGATTCAACTTCTGTATCCTGGTCTCTCTCCTCCCGTCCTTATCCACATTTTGAGTAACCACAATGGATGCAGACTATACATCCGCTTTCATGACTTACCGACATTCCGCAATCAGGACAAGCGTTGTCAACAGCGGGTACAGAGTTTGCTTTTTTAGTTAATCCATTTACCGGAATCTTTTTAGCATATTCATTGGATTTGGCAGCAAGGCCGTATAGAGATTGGGCTTTTGTGGGTTTGGCGGAAGACTCCCGGATACTGCTACCTACGTCCATGTACTTTTTAATCACTTTTGATATTGCATCGGGACAGGAAGTTACATTTACACCATCCCGACGAATACAGGCAGGACAACGGATTCCCCGGATCTGTTCGATAATTGAATCCACAGCAAGACCGGAACGCAATGCAATGGAAATCAAACGGGCAGTAGCTTCGGACTGTGATGAACACCCTCCGGCACGACCGGTATTACTGAAGACCTCACAAATTCCTTGCTCGTCGGCGTTTACACTGACATAAAGATTTCCACATCCGATCTTGATTTTTTCGGTAACCCCCATGGTAACTTCGGGGCGGGGACGGGGTACAATGGTGTTGGTTGTCGGTGTTTTAATTACTTCTTGCTCAGGTTTTACCTGATTGGTTCCCACTGATAACACCTGTTCATCACGACTGCCGTCACGGTATACCGTTAACCCTTTACAGCCCAATTTGTAAGCCAGCATATAGGCTTTGGCAACATCATCAATTGCAGCATCATTTGCAAAATTTATGGTTTTTGACACAGCATTATCGGTATGTTTCTGGAAAGCCGCTTGAATTCGGATATGCCACTGGGGGTCAATCTCTTGGGCAGTAACAAAAACCTCCTGCACCCAATTGGGAATTCCCGGCACTCCCTGTACCGAACCGGTCTCTGCTATCTTTTCCATGAGCCCAGGTGAGTTAAAATCATACTTTTCGGCATACTGGGCAAACAGAGGATTTACCTCTACAAAAGATGTTCCGTCCATAACATTTTTTGTATATGCCACTGCAAAAATTGGCTCTACCCCACTGGATGTCCCGCATATCATGGAAATTGTCCCTGTGGGGGCAATGGTTGTAATGGTTGCGTTTCGCATTTTTCGCACTCCGTCATAGATGGAGTCTTGATAATTTGGAAAGGTCCCTCTTTGGTCTGCCAAACGCTCTGATTCCAGACGCCCTTCAATCTGAATAAATTTCATTATTTTTTCTGCATACTGTACAGCATCTTTTGAAGCATATGATATTTGAAGCTGTATCAACAAATCGGCAAAACCCATTACCCCAAGCCCTATTTTCCGATTTCCCCTTACCATCTCTTCAATTTTGGCAATGGGATACTGGTTAGCATCAATTACATTATCAAGAAATCTTACCGCCAGTCGGGTTACCTGAGCAAGGCGATCCCAATCAATGACCGCTTTGTCTTTTTGTTCCACAACAAACTCCTTAAGATTAATGGAACCCAGATTGCATGCCTCATTGGGCAGTAACGGCTGTTCTCCACATGGATTGGTTGCCTCAATTTCCCCCAGCTTAGGGGTAGGATTATCTCTGTTTAAACGATCCAAAAAAACTATTCCCGGCTCACCGTTTCGCCAAGCGTGATCGACAATCTTATTAAAAACCTCTGGGGAAGATAATTTGCCCACAACAGTTTTTGTATGGGGATCAATCAACTCATAGTCTCCCCCGCGGCTGAGGGCCTCCATAAAATCCTCGGTAATGCCCACCGAAATGTTAAAGTTGGTTATTTCTTTATTGTCTTCTTTGCATGATATAAACTCCAGAATATCAGGATGATCCACTCTGAGGATGCCCATAT
>CAZHAJ010000021.1:0-12019 GCA_964530215.1 uncultured Peptococcaceae bacterium
AGCTGATAGCTGATAGCTGATAGCTGATAGCTGATAGCTGATAGCTGATAGCTTAGCCATTATAAGCTGTTTATTCTATCCCAGTACCTGACCCATCTTTCCTGAACTTCTTCCAAGGTATCGCCACCAAACTTTTCCAAGCATGATTTGGCAATTTCCCAAGCCACAACAGCTTCACCAACCACCCTGGCAGCGGGTACGGCACAGCAATCAGACCTTTCCACCGAAGCCTCAAAGGACTGCTTGTTAACAATATCAACGCTTCGCAAAGGTTTATACAGAGTGGGGATGGGCTTCATGGCAGCCCTTATCACTACAGGATTGCCGTTGGTCATACCTCCCTCGATACCTCCGGCCCTGTTAGTTTCACGGTAAAAACCTTCTCCCTCTCGGTAATAAATTTCGTCGTGAACACCGGACCCCGGTATTTGAGCCGCACCAAAACCAAGTCCAATCTCTACGCCCTTAATAGCCTGAATGCTCATTAAAGCTCCTGCCAGCCTGCCGTCCAGCTTACTGTCCCATGAAACGTAGCTGCCAATTCCCGGAGGCAGTCCATACACCCTTATTTCAAAAATACCTCCCAAAGAGTCCCCCTCTGCTTTGGCCCGATTTATTTCAGCACACATTGCTTCCTCTGATTCCGGAACGGCACAGCCCAAGGGCGAAAGCTCAACTATTCTACGCAATTCTGCAAGGGAGAGGTTATCGGGGATATCTGCACTGACAGAGCCTATTCTGACAACTGCACCCAATACATTTATGTTCAGTTCATCAAGCAATCTTCTGCCCAAAGAGCCCACCGCCACTCTGGCAGCTGTTTCCCTGGCACTGGCTCTCTCCAAAACATTCCTCATGTCCCGATGCTGATATTTTATAAACCCGGTCAAATCTGCATGACCCGGCCTGGGGCGGGTCACCACCATTTGAGCAGTATCGGCTTCTGAGCCGGGAGCCATTATCTGGGACCAGTTAGCCCAATCTCTGTTTTCAATCTGCATAGTCACCGGACTTCCCAGAGTAAAACCTCCCCGTACCCCGGAAAGAAACCGAGCAGAGTCACTTTCGATTTTCATCCTGTCTCCACGACCGTAACCACCCTGCCGCCTTTTTAGCTGTTCGTTTACATATTGTTCGGTTATGGGTATCCCTGCAGGTAAATTTTCCACCACTGCTGTAAGTACCGGTCCATGGGACTCACCGGCAGTAACAAATCTTAGCAATTTATCACCTCATTATCAGCTACTAGCTGCTAGCTGCTAGTGGCTAGCTTAATAATTACTTCTTTAGACATTATGGTTAAATAGTTATGCTTTTGCCATTATCTCTAATTCCAAAGCTTTGCGCATCACCTCAATGGGTGGCTCTGCCCCTGTCCATAGCTTAAAAGCAATGGCTCCCTGATGAAGCAGCATACCTATTCCGTTACAAACTTTGGCGCCTGCCCCACTGCTTTGCTTCATAAACTTTGTATAGGGCGGATTATAAACAAGATCCACCACTGTATGCTCTGGTCCCAGCAGATGAAAAGGAAAAGGCGGAGATTCTTCGGCATTTGGGCACATGCCCATAGAGGTGGTTTGAACCACCAGTGAAGCCCTAATTAATATATCTTCCCACTTCCTCTGTTCCTGCCGGTTTTCCTGGGCTTGGGGCCAGTTTATCACTGAGGCCTTGCAATGGGTGTTTATATTTATATATTCTGCCAGATTTAAAGCCCTTTCATAGGACCTGTTGGAGATAAATATCTGGGTAGCCCCCTCCACTGCCAACGCCATTGAAACTGCTCTGGCGGCTCCGCCGGCACCTATAATCAATGCTGCAGCATTTTGGATTTGGACCCCAAACTCTTCCTTTAAAGCCTTAATAAACCCTAATCCGTCTGTATTGTGCCCCGTCAACACACCACCAGCATTAACGATGGTATTAACTGCACCTGTGAGACGAGCTATCGGAGTTAATTTTTCTATTAAATCCACCACTCCCTGCTTATGGGGCACGGTAATATTTACCCCTGCCAAATCAAGGGAGCGAATACCAGCAACAGCTTGAGACAAGTAATGGGGTTCCACCTGAAAGGGCACATAAACCCAATCCATATCAAGATATTTAAAGGCAGCATTATGCATGGCAGGAGAAAAAGAGTGCCCTATTGGGCACCCAAAAATCCCGCATACACGAGTTTTTCCGCTTATCTTAATCTCCTTCATTTATAACAGCCTCCAACGGCACTTTTTTCTTTATTTTTTTCATAACCAGTTTTTCCAGCTTGCGGTTAATTAACTGGGTAGCCCAATACTCTTTACCCGGCATAGGCACCACCAATATGGTATACAATCCCATTCTGTTGCCACCCAAAATATCTGTGAAGATTTGATCACCCACCACCGCGGTTTCACCAGCAGAAACTCCCAACATGTCCATCGCCTTCCTGAAGCATTCCCTGCGGGGTTTTACCGCTTTGCAAACATAAGGCATATGACAAATTTTAGCAATTTTTTGGATTCTGCCCGGACTGTTATTGGAAACCACGCACGCCTTAATACCTTTGTCTGCTAACTTTTTTAGCCACAACGATACTTCCTCGGAAAGCTGAGTCTTATCTCTGGGCAAAAGCGTATTATCAAGATCAAAAAGAACACAGCGGATTCCCATATCGTATAACGCGTCAATATCAATGTTTGTCACAGATTGCACATATTTTTTAGGGAACAAAAGTTTAGTGATTTTTTATACCGCCTTTCTATACTGTTAGCTGTTATTTTATCGAACAAAGCCTATTATTGGCAACAAAAAGATGGTTATATTAATAGTTTTGTTAAAGTCTCCGGGTCCGAAGAGCGAGATAGTGCTTCCTCTCTGCTGATTATTTTATTTGCATAAAGATTTCGCAAAGCCATATCCATAGATTGCATCCCAAATTTTCCGCCGGTTTGGAGCTGACTAAGAATCTGATGTGTTTTACCTTCCCGGATAAGATTTCTAATGGCAGGAGTTGCCGTCAAAATCTCAACCGCAGCTATCCTGCCGGGCTTATCAATTCTAGGCACCAAAACCTGGGCAATTACTCCTTGAATACTATTTCCCAACTGGACTCGAATTTGTTGCTGTTGGTGTGGAGGGAAAACATCTATAATCCGGTCAATGGTTTGGGGAGCACTGGAGGTATGTAAAGTACCAAAGACCAAGTGACCTGTTTCTGCAGCTGTAATAGCAATGCCGATGGTTTCCGGATCCCGCATTTCACCCACTAGGATCACATCAGGATCTTCCCGCATGGCTGAACGTAAAGCGCTGGCGAAAGACTGGGTGTCCCGTCCGATTTCTCGTTGATTAACAATGCTTTTTTTATGCAGATGAATAAACTCGATAGGATCCTCTAAGGTTATTATGTGTCTTCGGCTGCTGCTGTTAATGAGATCTATCATAGAAGCCAGGGTGGTTGACTTGCCACTTCCGGTAGGACCAGTGACCAACACCAGCCCCCTGGGTTTATTAGTAAGGGTACTTATGGCATCGGGAAGCCCTAATTCTGAGAAGCTTAATACCTTGGAATTAATTATTCTAATTACAAAGCTAACGTGACCCTGCTGTTTAAAGGCATTTACCCGGAACCTGCTGACACCTGGAATCTCATAAGAGAAATCTAGCTCTCCTCTTTCATTAAAGCTTTTATATTGTTCTTCAGTCATGATTTGATTAACCAAAAAATCGGTATCGGACGGCGATAGCTTGCCCATTAACTGTGCTTCCGCTGTCAATTTACCTTGCCATTCAGGAGCATCAAAGGGAAGCAAATCCCCGTTCAACCGAAAAACAGGAGCACTGTTGACTGTTACATGAACATCTGAGACCCCCAAATCGGTGGCCAGTGACAAAATCTCATCAGCTTTCATCATTTGTAGGAATCTCCCTTCGTATTTACTCAAAATAAAACCATTAACCTTTGAGTACACTGCTGTTGGGAACTACTTGGTTTTCATTGCTGCTGCTTGTCTCCCGTGACGACTCCTTAACTGATAAATCGGTGGCAGGTCCGCCGTTCATAAGCTCTGAGCTTTTAAAGAGACTAAAGGGATCCTTAGGATAAGCGGTATCATTTTCCCCAATAAAAGAATAGTCCAAAGGATCCGGTCTAACCTCATTTAGCACATAGAACTCTATTACAGCTCTGGCCTTAATTCCGTATGTACCAACCGGATTTAACTCCAGCTCCACAATTTTACACAATCTTGGAAAATTCTCAATTTCCTCAAGAAAACCATATACACCCAGCTTGCTGCCGGACACATCCATAGATACTAAAAAACTACTGTAATCACCTTTGTCCTTCACTTGACTGAAAATGATGTTGGGGGCTGTTAAAGCATATTTTTTCAGCATCTCGTGCAGCTGCACCAAAACAAGTGGAGTGTCGGCATTGCCGGGAACCCTCTCATAAAGCACCTGAATATCTTTTTCTATCCCTTCAATCTCACTCAGAAATCGCTGGGGTTCATGATAACCCAAATTAACCAAACTATTTTTCTTATTTTCCAAAGTTGTATATTTGTCTCTGAGGACAGCTATATTATTCACCTGCTCAGCCAATAAAAATTTGGTATATAGAAATACAAAAAAGACAGCCAGAAATATGATCAGCAAAGTCTTTTCTCTTTTATTGAGGATTAATTTTGATTTCAGCTTCTCTAATTGCTGCATCAATTTCAGCACCTTTATCCATAATGATGTCGTCTTGCTCAACATTCTGCAGATTATTTTCTGTGCCTTTAAACTGTAATTTAAACTGAATGGTTTTAGCTTCTTGAGCCAGTGGGACCACAGACAGATTTACTGACTCAAAATAATCCAGCCTCCTGAGACCCACCACTATTTCTGCTGTCTTCACTGGCCCGGGGGTATAAAAAGATATATCCGCCCCCTGCTCCGGCCTGACTGATAGATTGGTTATATAAGCTCCCGCCGGTAATTGCTCAGAAATCCTTTGCACAAAGGGCAATACCATAAACATGGCGGAATCTTCTAATGAATTTACTGTGGAAACATTGCGTTCTAATTCCTTTTGTTTATTAACCAAAAGATTATATATGTCGTCAGATTGTTGTAATAGTGTCAATTCATCTTCCAATTCCCCTATTTTTCCCAAATACCTTTTTTCAATTTTATGGGGAATCCAAAATGACAGTACCAAAACAACCGTAGCCATAAATACGCCCATTACCATAAGCTGCTTGTTTTTTTTCCTTCTGCGCTCAAGGATGATTCTTGCGGGTAAAAAATTCATTTCTTTTGCATTTTTTATATTCAAGTTTACACCTCTTTAAGGATCAAACCTATATTTCCGGCAAAAACAGAAGCATAACTTGTAAAATCTAACGGCATAATTTTGTGGCCCCACAGCCTTTTCTTCTGAAAACTTTTTTCTACCCTTATATTTAAATTTCTCTCAAGAATCTCCGGGCTTTCCGGCTGAAGAGAAAGATCTCCCGTTAAATAGAGTAAATCTACTGATTTTCCAAAATGTCTTGCCGAAAAGAAATTAAGATATCCTCTTATCTCCTCGGTTAATCTGGCAAAGTCCTCATTGCTATAATCTTCATATGGCTCTGGGTTATCTGCATAGAGAACAAGATTTTTACCTTTGCATAGCATCAGTCGCATTCCGTCTGTCCCTGCATCCACGACTCCTATGTCTTTCTCACTATCAGACATAAGCCTCCACATGACATTTGGAAAAATATCAATAGTTTGTATATTTAGCTCAAGGGCTTCAACTATGTTTACAGCTTCATTTATACACCTGCTGGGCACCGCAGCCACCATGATATTATAATAATCCCTTTCCTCTTCTACAAACTCCTCTATCACTCTGAAATCAAACTGATAATCCTCCGGGCTGACAGGTATATATTCATTCATTTCCAATTCCATATGGGCTTCCAAGTCCTGAAGCCTCATCTTGGGCACCTGTATAGACCGGGCTATAATTCCGGAATAGCTTAAGCATATATTCACTTTACCTGCTTTAATTTCTTTATCCATTAATAAATCATCAAGTAAATTAGCCTTTTGCGCAAAGTTCAAGCTATCCGAAGGCTGATCAAAAACTATTGTCCCAAACTTGTCTGCTTCGATCGTTTTGGATAAGAGCTTTGCTGCCAAAACCCTCATATATCTATCATTGATTTCCAAATGCAATTTTCTTTCTGCAAAAAATTTAAATCCCATTATTACTCTCTTTTCTTTAAGTTAATAAACTTTTTTATCAATGGGTTGCCTGTCCCTTATAAGTAAACACTATTCCGTGACTGCAGTAACTAAGAGTTACTTGATATGGATAAATCACCCCATTGTACTGGGCTTGAATATTAACCGTCAATTTTTCGGGTGTATTTTCAGGGTTGTCGGCATCTACCGAATGAGTTTCATATAAAACTTCCGGAATATCATAGCCATATTCAACAGAAATACTGGTGTTCTCCAGCTCTGACCTCAATGCCGCCACCAGCTGACTATCAACATCTGCCAGCTTGGGAAGATATAAGTCGGTTATATCTTCCTCCCCTATGGTCATGGGTGCAGGCAAATCCGGTTCATTTTGGCGAATATCTTGATTAATAAAATCGATCCACTTAGTTACAGCATAATCCGAAGCAGCCTCAGCCACATAAAAGGCTTGTTTGTAATTATTATAGTCATTGACCGCCAGTTTCTCCCGGGAAGCCGCATATATTACTACATTCAGTATCATCATTGCTGCCCCCATCACTAACATCACGGTCAGCAATGCCACTCCTTTGTTATTCAGATAGCTTCTCAAATACGCCCCTCCCCAACTAGATAATATCCACTACATGCTTTCGGTCAAGACGCAAACCTGTACTGAGATATAGCGGGGCAGCACTTGGTTCATTAACAGGGATAATTTCTATATGTATATCTATGTAATCCTGCTGCTGGGAACTGATAATTTCAAAATCCTTGACTCCGTCAGCTATAATACTACCGTCATAATTTAAAATCTGACCGTAATCGCTACCGTTGGGACGATAGTAATAATATTTATAATTTGATACCTCTGACATGGTATTGCTTTCATTTTCCTGAAAATTAATTAAGGGTATCAATTGATCCTGCTGCTCATTATTTTGTGCATAAACAATTCCTGCGGAAGGAACATGGGGATCCGGAGCTATTTTTAACTCCTGGTATTGCCCCAGGAGATAAACTATCCTTTGCATAGCTATTCTTGCTTCAGTATAAGAGTCGGCATCAGCACTATATTCATTCTGATATTTAATATTAAAACCTAAAAAGCTGTACACAATTAAAAGGAAAAAGGCCAAAATTGCGGTACCCATCATAATCTCTATCAGGGTAAAACCGTTTTCTTTGTTAAGCTGTCTTTTAAACAATATACCACACCCCATTAGTGCGCACCGCCGCTTAAAGTGGGAAGGTTGTAATGGAAAGAAGTCTGGGCAGTTTTATTATACAGCCCCAAATAATAGTTATGACTGGAAATCGAAAAATTTGACACAGTGTCAAGGTGATTGTTTAGTGCCCCTTGGGGAGAGCCTTCTAGATCATAGTGGCCGAAATTTAGCATTATCGTTCCTGGACTGCCTGTATTAAAATTTACTTTGAAATAATAGGTGATATTTTCATAAATTAACATATTGTTAATTAGATTAAAGGTTCCCCCGGGATAATCCACTTTTAAATTAACATTGTTATTTGTACCCTGAAAATAAAATTTGTAGGTGGTGTTATTTGTATCATCCAACACAATTAGCCCGGATTCACAGACTCCGTTGCCCAGATCAGCCACTTTGATATCCACTTTATACTCAAACTCCGGATTATAAGATCTTAACAAACTGTAAATGGGATCCATATTCCCCGACTTATTAGCTATCAGATAGGGAGGATCACCGGGCTGCTCTCCCGGCACAATGTCCCAACCCCCCATATCCGGCTCATCCTCCTCCCCGGGAATGTAGGTTGACCAATTCTCGGGGTTATATACCACAGCCTGCTCTTCATACATCTGAATAGTCTTTCTGGGGGGCAGCCATGCAGCATAGACATGCTGGTCAGGAGCGTTGCCCAAGCTAAGCTTCAACATTTTACCCTCTAAAAAAGGGGTGGTGGTATATTTCACATTATACTGCTGTTGAGCTTGCTCCTCATTAGGATAAACCAAAGTTTCCTCCCATTGGGAAGGAATGTTATTTAAGTTTTCGTTGGCCATGATCTTAATTCTTTCAATTTCCGACTGAGCCAGTTCAGCCATTTGCAGTTGTTCCAGATAGTCTGTACGATGACTTTCAACAAAACGATAAATATTACCCACTGTAGTCAAAAAAATCCCAAAGGCTACCGCAGCCATTATTATCTCTATTAAGGTAAGACCATTACTGTTTTTAAGGTACCTAAGCAAGATAATTCATCCCTTCCCGGGCTGCAAAATATGCCTGCATCATCGCTGGATATTGCTTAACATTCCCATCATTGGCAACATCACAGAAATTATGACCACACTTACTACACTTCCTATTATCAGCAGCATCATGGGCTCCACCAAAGCCACCAGCTTTGAGAATCCTGCATCAGCCTCTTGATTATAGAAATCACCCATTTCCCTAAGGATGTTTTCCAATTCCCCTGTTTCTTCACCGATATTAATCATTTGAATTGCCATGGAATCAAAATATTCTGCTTTAGCCAGATTTAGTGCCAGGCTCTCGCCCTTTTGCAACCCTTCGATGGCATAATCAATGGCCTGCTCCGCCAAAGCGTTATCTACATTTTGCTTAATAAAATCCAACCCCTGCAGCATAGGAATGCCACTTTTGATTAATATATACGCTGTTCCCGCAAAACGTAAAGTAGTAACATTCCGAATAGTTTTGCCCAGCAAAGGGATTTTAAAGATAAGCCTGTCCAAGTTCATTCGTCCATTGGGGGTTTTTATATACATTACAAAACTTAAGAAAAACATCAGCAATACTGCCACAATGTAAAGCAAATAATTACTTACAATCTCACCTGCACCCACAACCATTCTAGTTAGCAACGGTAGAGTATTCCCGGAAGCAGAAATTAGAGTAACCATCTGGGGCAAAAGAAAATTAAAAAAGAAAATTATAAGTGCAAAAGCCATAATAATCATTACTACGGGATAAATAGCTGCTGATTCGATTTTCTGCTTGATTCGATGGTTGTTTTCATAAAACTCAGCCATGTTGTTTAATACATCGTCCAAACTGCCGCTGGTTTCCCCGGTGGCCACCATATTAACCAGCAAGTCAGGCATATAAGAGCCGGCATTGCCCATGGCTTCAGCAATACTCAAGCCCTTTTGCACTTCTTGGTGAATCCGGATAATCTCATTGCGAAACTTTCTGTCCTTTGCTTTGTCCGACATTATTTCTAAGCCTTTTAAAATATTAATGCCGGAGGATATTATTATCGACAGTTGTCGGCAAAATTGGCTTAGCACCTCATCCTTTGCCCTGGGCTTATATTTAAAGGACTTTAGGTCAAAGACCAGGCTTTCCTCCCGGCTTATCAATCTGATGGGAAGTAAACCCTGGTTTTTCAAGTTAAGCTTAGCGTTGAGAAGATTCTCCCCATTGATAACTCCGGTTACCGTTTTGCCCGCATTATCAATGGCTCGATAGCTATATTGCTGCAAAAAGATTTCCCCCCAAGTTAATCATCAGTTCCAATATGTGACCCTAAGGATTTCCTCCAGAGTTGTAATCCCCTTCAACACCTTTTGGCGGGCATCCAGCCACAGGGTATTCATCCCCAGGTTGATGGCAGTTTCCTGCAATTCATCGGTGGAAGCCTTTTTGTCTATAAGCAGGCGTATTTCTTTACCCACTTCCATTATTTCAAAAATTCCTGTCCTGTCCTTAAAACCTGTGCCGTTACAATAACCGCATCCCTTTCCCCTAAAAAGTATTAATTGCTGGTCCGAGGGCAACTCCAAGATGCTTTTTTCCCGCTCCTCGGCCCGGTATTCTTCCTTACAAAAGGGACATATTTTTCTCACCAACCGCTGAGCCATTACACCGATAAGGGAAGAGGAAATAAGATAAGGCTCAACGCCCATATCAATCAGCCTGGCCACGGCGCCGGCAGCATTGTTGGCGTGAAGTGTACTTAGCACCATGTGACCTGTCAGGGCTGCTCTGGAGGATATGTCCGCTGTTTCCGGGTCCCGAATCTCACCCACCATAATAATATCCGGGTCCTGCCTTAATATAGAACGGAGTCCGGCAGCAAAAGTAAGTCCTGCCTTAATCATTATCGGGGATTGATTAATGCCCTTCATGTTATATTCCACAGGGTCTTCCAGGGTAACGATATTTTTATGTTCGTCATTTAATTCGGACAGCATTGCGTATAAGGTGGTGGTTTTTCCGCTGCCGGTGGGACCGGTAACCAATATAATCCCATAGGGCCTTTTTATCAGATGGTTGAACTTTTTCAAATCTGCATGGCTAAACCCCATGTTTTCTTTGCTCAGCAGAAACTTTTCCCGATCCAGTATGCGCAAAACTATCTTTTCACCGTGGGTTGTGGGAATAATGGATACCCTTAAGTCAATGTCTCTGTTGTCCACCGTCGCCATTATTCTGCCATCCTGGGGCAATCGCTTCTCTGATATATTTAAGCCGGACATAATTTTAATTCGACTGCAGACAGCCCCATGGGTGCTGAGATCGGTGGTCAGCAGCTCCTGCAAAATACCGTCCACCCTAATGCGCACCCGCATCTGATCATAGTTGGGCTCGATATGAATATCGCTGGCACCACCCCGAACCGCATTCTCCAGGAAGGAATTAACCAGCCGCACTATGGGAGCAGAATTAACCGCCAGAGAGGAATCCTCAAAGCCGGTCAATTCCTCCCCCTGTCCCTGAAGAAAATCCTCAGCCACCTTAGATGCATTGGCTTGGATATATACTTTTTTTATAGTGTCCAGAACATCTTCTTCATTTGATAAAAGGGGTATGATGGGAAGCTGCGCCATCAAACGAATATCTTGAATGGCTATCTGGTCCAGAGGATCCACCATCGCCAAATACAAGTGACCTTTGGCCACTTGTACCGGCACAACCATATGGCGTCTGGCAAGGTTTTCAGGAATCATGGAGGCTATTTTGGGCCCGATGGTTATCCTTCTTAAATCTATGCTTTCGATGCCCAACTGTGATTCCAATGCTTTGGTTAAGGTTTGCTGGGTTATATAGCCCTCATCCAGCAGGAACTGACCCAGTTTTTTGCCGGCATTCTTCTGCTTTTCCAAGGCTTCCTTCAACTGAGCCTCAGAAATCACCCCGGCTTTAACCAAAGTATCCCCCAGATAAATCTTTTTATTTGGTTGATTAAAGTTAGTCATAAATTTACGGTGTTACTTCAATTGCCGCCATGGGGGCTCCCAAATTGTCATATGGAGTAATGGTTACTTTATTGATTTTATATGGAGCAGCCGTAGTACCTGAACCAGTCTGGGTATAGGATACATATATCATCCCTGCGTTATCCTCATCTGCAGTTGGTGCTGTTACGCTGGCGCTATTTCCCACGGTAACTGCCTTGGTTGTATTCATAGCTCCGGCAACTGCAATTACAGCACCTGTATTATTGGTAAAGGGATTTTCCAGGCTGTCGGCTGCCGCCACCACACTGTTGGCAAAGGCTGTCTGTTGAGCAGATGCTGTACCCGAAGTAGCATTCTGATACCTTTGAATCAAACCGGTGACATAAGCCTGAACTTGTCTGGCATTGGCATCAACCCCGGCCAACTTGGAGTTGTCCTTAACCCCTTGTATTTTAGGGATCAATACCGCTGCTAAAATACCGATTACCGCAATAACCATCATCATTTCAATTAAAGTAAAACCTTTTTGATTGCCAAGCTTTTTTCTCATTAAATCATCCCCTTCTAATATTGGTTAACTAACTATCCCTTAATTATACTTCATAGACGACAGAAGTCAAT
>CAZHAJ010000021.1:12029-18386 GCA_964530215.1 uncultured Peptococcaceae bacterium
AATTATCCCTTGGTAAAATACCCTTTATAGTTTAATTATAACTGTTTTACCACATCCCCTTTCTTAAGTTTTTTAAAACTAATTATTAATAATTTATAAAAGCATTAAATACCAAGTTATCATTTCTTCTCCCATTAGTGCCCCGACGATTGAACCTGTCGCCAGATACGGACCAAAAGGAACGGCTTCTCCCATTTTTTTACGTTTGGTGAGCAAAAGCAAACCACCGATTAAAGCCCCCAAAACAAAGGCTATAAACAGAGCCACCAGCATTAACTTCCAACCCAGATACAACCCGATAACAGCTGCCAGCTTTATATCGCCGCCCCCCATGCCGCCCCGGGACACCACTGCAATTAATAATAAAAGCAAACCCCCTATCAGAAACCCTAACAAACCGGAGAGAAAGATATCCTTTGACTGAAATAAAAAGGGTACTGCCATGACTAATCCGGCAATATTAACCTTGTCCGGTATTATCTTTAACTCCAGATCAATTACCGAAGCAACAACCAGTAATGAGAAAAATACAGAATATTTCAATGCCTCCACAGTAATGTCATATTTCACGATTATCAAAACCAATAAAATGCCCATCAATAATTCCACAATGGGATACTGCCAGGAAATCTTACTCTTACAATATCGGCACTTTCCCCCAAGAACTAAATAACCCAGCAACGGCACCAAATCTAATACACCCAAAGTTTTTAGACACTTAGGGCAGTGAGAGGGGGGAGAAATTATCGACTCTCCTTTGGGTACTCTGCAAATACATACATTTAGAAAACTGCCCAAACAGATACCTGTTAAGAAAATTAATACTAGCCATAAATAATCCATATAATTCTCCGTCATTTAATAACTTATTTTTACAATATTATAGTTAAATTATAACATAACCATATAAATAAGCAATGCATTAATTATTAAATATTAAATCTTTTTATTTCTCCTTTAAAACAGAAATTGACTGTACTCATCGAGTCAATCTGGCTGACAAGCACAAAAAATCCCCTTTGCCCATACATTATGCAGTAGCTAGGGGGGGATTAATTTTGATTTGCAGTCTGTCTTCACTGATCTTACTTTCTGTAACCAACGGAATCGCCTTGCTAACTTCATATATATCCAATAGCACCTTTCCCCATCCCCTTTCAGAAAGCATGGAGGCTGAATGCATTGCACGCCTGGTTAAAGGTGACCCTCAGGCCCGCCATCTTCTGACAGAGCACAATCTTCGACTGGTGGCTCATATAGTCAAAAAGTTTGATGGCAGCACGGAAGATAACGATGATCTTATTTCCATCGGCACCATCGGTTTAATTAAAGCAATTGATACTTACCGACCGGAAAAGGGCACCAAGCTGGCAACTTATGCTGCCCGCTGCATTGAGAATGAAATCCTAATGCATCTAAGACTCATTAAAAAGGTTCGTTGTGAGGTTTCGTTATATGATCCCATTGGGGTTGATAAAGAGGGCAATGAAATTAATCTTCTGGACATTTTGGGAACCCACGGTGATATAGTCCCGGAAATGGTGGTGGAAAAGTTTGAACACAAGCTGATTTTGGAGAAAATCAATAAACTTAATGATCGGGAAAGAACAATTCTGGAGCTTCGCTTTGGAATCAAAGACGGTGTCCGCCTGACTCAACGGGAAATAGCAAAAAAGATGGGTATTTCTAGGTCCTATGTTTCCCGTATTGAAAAAAAAGCAATTAAAAAAATAATTAGAGAAATAGGCCCGGAAAAAAATATTTTAAATCCTAAAAAATAATTAATATTGTCTATTTTTTTTGGTAAAATCATACCAGTATTATTTTTTACCTAATTTTGCAAGTAAAGGATCCAACTATGTACCGATTAAAGGTTAGCCAGTTGAAACCCAAAATGAAACTGGCAAGAACAATATATAATCACCAGGGCAATGTCCTTATTATGGCCGGCAACTCCCTTACCCCCAAAATTATCAGCATCCTTGAAAAGCTGGGCATATCCGCTGTCTGGGTTGAGGGTGAAGAAGAGATCTTCGTTAAGGATGTTGTAAACATTGAAACCAGAATTACTGCCATTAAACAAGTGGAAAATATACTTCTTAAAACCAAAGAAAGCGGAAAACTGGTGATTGAGCCCCAGGACCTGTATAAAAGTGTAAGTAGCTTTGCTAATGAGCTTTTTGATGCAGAGGAACTGCTGTATAGTCTTTCCGACTTAAGAACCCAGGACAACTATACCTTTATACACTCTGTAAATGTATGCATTTTGTCTATGATGACGGGCATTTCCCTGGGCTATGGGAAAGAGGATATATGTACCATTGGGATAGGAGCGCTTCTGCATGATCTGGGGAAAGTCCTGATACCTGATAAAATATTAAATAAGCCAGGGCCATTATCATCAGATGAATTCTCAATAATGAAAAAACATACCATTTTTGGCTATGAGCTTATAACTGAATCCGGCGTCTTGGGTGATGTTCCCGCCAGGATAGCCCTGGAGCATCATGAAACATATGATGGCTCAGGTTATCCCATGGGCATTTCTGATAAAAATATTCACAGGTTTTCTCAAATTGTTGCTATTGCGGACAAATTTGATGCAATTACAGCCAATAGAGTGTATCGAAAAGCTTTCCCGCCCTTTGAAGCATATGAGATGTGTGCTGCAGCGGGCAACTATCTTTTTGACGAAGATATTGTCCAAGCCTTTATGCACAATATAACACCTTATCCACCGGGTACTCATGTACAATTGAGCAACGGTCTTGTGGGAGTATGTGTTAATATAAAAAAAGGATTTTCAATGTTTCCTGTGGTCCGATTGCTATTTGATGAAAATTTAAAACCTTTAAAACAAGATACAGAAATTTCCCTTTATGAAAACCATGGAATTTACATAACAAAGGTATTACCTAATCAAAGCTTGTCTATATCTGGTTAGGTCATAACGGAGGAATCATGGCTAATAAAAACAATAAACTACAAGTTAATCAAAAAATTCAAATTTCCCGTTCTTCCCGGATTGACTGGTACAACTCAATAATTCAGGGTATTAGTGACAATAGCTTTGATATCAGCATACCCTACCAACAAACCAGCCCATTGGTACTAATAAACGGTGAAGCTGTTAAAGTACAGATTGTTTTAACAAAAGAAATTTATGAGTTCAACAGCACAGTAGTGGGTAGGAAGCTGGGAGACAACATTCCAATGTTTACCCTGGCAATTCCCAATGAGCTCCGGCGCATTCAGCGGCGCAACTTTCTTAGGGTACCCATTATGTTAAATATGACTTATGCGGTAAAGGCCGAGGATGAAACTCTGGAATTCATCAAAACCCACACTCTGGATGTAAGTGGCGGCGGCATTAGATTTATGTCCAATGAAATATATCCGCCCGATACCCCGTTAATGGTAAAAATAGAATTACCCTTGCCTGATAAGCTGGAAGAATTTGAAACGATTGAAACAGAAGGCAAAGTGATTCGTACCATCAATACAGACAACAAACATCATATTGCAATGAAATTTTCTGATATCAACATAAAAGACCAAGATTCCATCGTTCGCTTTATTTTAAGCATATCCACAAAGGTTTAATTGGGCTGTCCGTACATATCGACAAGCCCCATTAATATCAATCAAACTAGGCCGACCGGCCTTTTTAAAAACTTCAGCCGCCTCCGGAACCACCGCAACCACGAAAATCCGAGCCTATACTTCCTGTATTTATAGAGCAACCGGTAAATAGCTGTTCAACCTCTTTGGAGTCACATTTTGTGCAGGTAACCTTATCCCTTTGTGACATGCTGGTGGATATTTCAAACCTGTTGCCGCACTTATTGCACTTGAATTCATATAATGGCATCTCTTCACCACCCTTCTTAACCGCTTATTGCTCCGTTGGGACATGCAAAAACACATTCCTCACACTGGTCACACTTATCATCATGAATAATAACTACACCTGTTTTCAGCTCCATTGCCCCCAAGGGACATGAATTTATACATATTCCACATCCCCGGCATAAATCCCTAACCACCATCATTTACATCACCCTTACAGGTTCATCTAATAATAATAGTAGTACTGCAGAAGATTTTGTCAACCTAAATCTACTCTAAAGATCTTATATCATATATCTCCTGCATTATCTCCCTAAAGATGGGTGCTGCTGTTTCACCGCCGCTTACACCTTCCCGCACCAGAACCGTTACAGTATACTTAGGATTGTCCAAAGGCCCGTAACCAGAAAACCATGCATGGACATAATCTATATTTTCAGATAACTGAGCAGAGCCGGTTTTACCTGCAGTTCCAAGGGGTTCAACCCATGCCTTTTGCCCAACACCATCCCTTGTTACCTTTTCCATCATTATTTGCAATCTTCTCACCACATCCGCCTCTAAAACTTTCTCTCCTTTTACTGACTCCACTATTAAGGGAATGCCCTTTGTGGACCTGACTTCCTTCACCAGTTTGGGAGGCAGGTATACTCCATCATTGGCAATGGTATTAATCATAGCTGTAACCTGTACCGGTGTTACCAGTACAGGGCCCTGGCCAATACTGCTGTTCACCAAATTATATTGTTCCGCTATTAAATCAAGTTTCTGCCGTTTATCAATATCCATGGGGTAGCCTATTATTTCCTGCCGGTCCAACCCAAATTTCCTGGCATAATATATTAGCTTTTGGGAACCCAAAGCCAATCCTGTTTCAACAAAAAAAGGATTGCATGATTGGGAAAAGGCTTCTTCCAAAGAAATTAGGCCATGGCCCTCCTCTTTCCAGCAGCGGGTTGGCTTGTGGTTAATTCCACTGCAGAAATAAGAGTCTTCGGTATAAATATTTTCCGAAAGTGCTGCTGCAGCAACCACAACTTTAAATATTGAGCCCGGAGGGAAAAGAGAGGTAGCCTGATTTACATAGCTCTCATCATGGTTATCACTTATACCCACTTTAATAGGATCAATAACAAATGAAGGACGAGAGGCAATAGACATTATCTCACCTGTAGATCTGTCCATTACCACCACTGCCCCCTTTTTCACTTTTTCGTCCATTATTCTTTCTATAATCTCCTGAATATCTGCATCTAAAGTAGTTATTACATCGCTTCTGCTGCTATCTATATTTTTGGTATCCAGTAATATGGATTTACCCGGAAGAGACTTTCCCGTGGCATCAGCTATAAGTCCTGCATAAGAAGAATAGTAACCGCCCTTTAGCTTATGTTCATAAATATTTTCCAACCCCTGACGACCTACCCAATCACCCAGGGAATACTTTTTTGCAGACGAAGAAGAATTGAGACTCTTCAATTCTTCAATGTCCTTTATTCTGCCCAGTTGACCTACTATATGAACTGCCAAAGGCTTGGGACCGTATCTGTATGAATAGGGAGCCACCAAAACACCTTGCAATCCTGCCTCACTAATTAATCTTTGCTGTTCCCTGGTAAGTTCGAAGGGTAAAATACCTTTATTATTCTTAATAATATTATCTAGACTGTCATAATCTTTTTCCAATATTTTTGCTAATGTTCTGATTTCTCCCTGATAGTAATCCATTGCCTGAGCAAAAACCACTACTCTGTTAGCACTATATGCTCCGGTAAGGGAACGATAATTACGGTCCAATATACTACCCCGAGCATAATCCTCCAACGGGAGTCCGTTTAGCTGCCTGACCATTGCTTCCTGAGCGTAATACTGATATTTATATAGCTGTATATGGCTTAGTCTGGCGACTCCCAGAATTAAAAAAAAGACCAGTATAGTTTTCATCCATACCAGTCTAGCATTCATTACTTTTCTTATTCTCATGTCCTCCGCCTCTTTAAACCGTATCCATCTTATAGCTTAACCTTAAACATTAGTCATTAAACCGCTTTAAAAAGAAATATCACTCCAAACGCCGCAGCATACTATATTCAGGCAAAGGTTTATCCATAGGGATATATACTGTCTGGCAGGGGTGGGGAGCTTCCTCTATCAACCTTCCCTCTGCGTCGTACATTTTATCCAGGCATATTTGTTTATTCGATTCCCCGGGAATCAGTATTTCTAATGTTTCACATCGGCAGAAACGATTGCGCTGCTCCACTTCCACCATTTTTTTTTCAGGACAGTACCCCTTAACCAAGCCCACAAAGGTGCAATTCCTATTATATATACCTTCAACGTCTCCGTGACCTGCCAATTCAGTATCACCGGATAAAAAAGCAGTGGTATAATCTCTATTGCTTACTTTTCCCAACTCATCCAACCAATACTGTTTTACAATAAAACCGCCTTTTTTTTCGTATATGCTGTCAAGGGCATCTCGGTATACCTTCACCACTGTGGCCA
>CAZHAJ010000022.1:0-17964 GCA_964530215.1 uncultured Peptococcaceae bacterium
GCCTGACCCTCTTCAAGAAATGCTGACCTTCACCCTCTATACGGTCTGCATTTTGGCTTCGTCTCGTCGCAGCCTTAACCGGATCAATATCTAACAGCACCGTAAGGTCAGGGGCTATCCCCCAACATGCACTTTTATTAAGGTCATCTAAAAATTCCTGCCTATTTCCCCTGGCCGCACCCTGATAGGCATAAGTAGAATCTACAAATCGGTCAGAGATAACCACCTGACCCAGCTTCAAGGCAGGAATAATCTTTTCAGACACCAATTGAGACCTGGCGGCAGCATAGAGAAAAGCTTCCGCCCTGATATCAATAACAGAATCTCTACAAAGGAGTATTTCTCGCAATTTTTCTCCCAATAAAGTGCTTCCGGGATCCCTCAGGAGAACAACCGAATAACCCTTATCAGATAAAGCCTTATATAATCTGTTAACCTGGGTAGTCTTGCCTGCACCGTCAACACCTTCAAAGACCACAAATAGTCCTTTTTTCATTTAAATATTCCCCCCGGTCAACTAATCTATTATCTTTATGGTGTTTAAGTGTGGGTCAGCAGGCCCCTGAAAACCTGCCCCAGACTCCCTGGCCCGGATTAAATAGTTCACCATTTCCATGCTTATCTCCTCCCCGGGCAAAATTGCCGGGACTCCGGGGGGATATACCGCCAGCCATTCCGCACAGATACAACCCACAGACTCCTCCAGACGAATCTTTTTGCTAGAGGCATACCAAGCATCCCTTAAACCCATTACCTGCTTGGCGGCGGGTGCACTAATCAAAGATCTTTCTATAGAAAAGCCATTTCCTTCTCTGTCAATCAAGTCTTTTATGGCTACTATCAGCTGTCTGCATTCTTCTATACTTATCCCAAAACCCGGAATCAATACGATATTGTCATAGTCCGCCATCTCAACATATATGCTATGTTTTTGCATTAACCATTCGGCAGCCTGATATCCGGTAATACCCATTTTACTCACTCTAATTACAACTCTGGAAGGATCGTAATCAAACACTCCCCCGCCATCTAAATGTTGCCGTCCAAACAACTCGATGGCAGGCAAAGTCATTAATCCTTTCCTTAAATAAAAAACCGATTCTATCAACTGTTGAAGCAAATCCCTTCCCCTTGCTGCTAACCGGCGACGAGACGCATCTAAGGAAGCCATTAATACATAAGATGGACTGCTGGTCTGAATAAGCCTTATAACCTCAGCCACTCTTTCTGAACAAAAACCTGTTCCTTTTAAATGCAGCATTGAAGACTGGGTAAGGGAACCTCCTGTTTTATGCATACTTTGTACCACAGCATCAGCCCCTGCCTGAAGAGCACCTACCGGAAACCCTTTGTGGAAGTAAAAATGGGAGCCGTGGGCTTCATCAACCATAAGAGGCTTGTTTTGCTGATGAACCAAATTGGCAATTGTTCTAAGATCTCCCACCACACCATGATAAGTGGGATGAATACAAAGAACAGCACAAGCTTCGGAATGCTCCTGTAACTTTTTGGCAAGTTCATCCGCCGGGACACAGGCAGGAAAATTAAATTTCGGAACCATCGAGGGAACCGCAAAAACCGGTTCTATACCCCCGAGAATCATCCCCCCCACCACTGAACGATGGATATTCCGTGGAACAATAATTTTTGCACCGGGATTTCCTGATGCTATTATTAAGGCATGTAAACCCTGGGTTGTCCCATTGACCAGGAAAAAACTTTTTTCTGCATTGAAAGCTTGGGCGGCAAGTTTTTGGGCCTCGTCAATAACACCCGCCGGGTTATTTAGATCATCTAAACCAGGCAGCTCAGTCACATCAATACTAAAAGCTCCAAAGCCTATTATTTTCATAATATCCTCGGGAGCCCCCCTGCCACCGCCATGACCAGGCACATGCATGCGCAACGTGTTGGCCTGAGCATACTGCACCAAAGCTTCCAGCAAAGGAGCCTTGCCCTGCTTAAACATATAAAACCCCCGGCACTAATTAATTAGACTTGTTGAAATAATATCCTAATTCTAACGCCAAATCAAAAATGCTGCTACAATATCTTGAATTAATCTCCAATATTTTAATTACCAACATTTAAATTAATATTGTTTTATAAAAGATATAAACTATAACCAGGTTAAACTATTTTACTTTGAAAGGGGTTGCTCACGTTGCAAAAAATTGACGAAAAATACTTCTGTAAAAAATATCGCACCAATGTATGTCTTATAATAAAAGAATGGAAAAAAGGCCTTTCCGATGCAGATATTTCAAAAAAAACCGGCATAGACCCTATAAAGCTGCAACAAATTAAAACTGATATCGAGCTGGCTCACAGGCGATTAAGAATAGCCAAAAAGAAAGAAACAGATCCCCATCATACTGTTTTAAAACGCCATATCTTTTTAAGTCCTCTGACATAATAAGAATATCGTGGACTGCCTGCGTCACTGGCTATAATGTTTTTTTCGCATTGTATGCAAATAAAGCTGCTTCTAACCATTATACCCCCTGTAAATCCCCAGATACTTCCACAAAAACTGCACTTAGGCGCTTCTGCAGTCATAAAATTCCCCCCTTATCAAAACTACTATAAAGTATTCCCCTATAGCTACAACAGTTACACCTCAGCAAAAAGTGGCACTTTTTAACGCTGCAAATAAATGTTAAGTATTCTTTATATGATCTTGCATAAAAGCTGATCCATTTGTTAAGGGGGAGGACATTAGAACGGACATTTTACACAGGTTGTTATCCGGCTTTTAGCACCGGAGCTTAGGGACTGGCCAGCAGGACGCATGGATGCGACCGCAGCTTAAGTAAGTGCATGGATGCACAAAAAAAACTGTGACCAACTTTTCTATGTCAGTCACAGTTTCGGTTTTATTTATTATTGGGTCTACACTAGCAATTGACAGATAGCATTTCTTAAAATTCTGGATTCTGACTTCTGACTTCTGTATTCCTCTGAATTACTGTGTCGACTACAGTAAGGTACTATTTACTCTCCATTCGTGGGGTCTACCCCAACAATTGACAGAGAGCCCAACATTATTTGTTTTTTTCTACACTTATGGCGCAATCCGGGCAGACGTTCTGGCAAATACCACAGACTATACAATCGTCATTTATTTTGACAGATGGAGTACCATACACTCCCAACTCTTCAGACCATGACATACACTTCTTGGGGCACTTCTGGATGCACAGTCCGCAGCCTTTACACAAGCCAGGGAAAATAGCCCATATGCCTTTTTCCACTTTATATTCTTTAGATTTGCTTATCATATTTAACTGCACCCCCCTACAATAAAGATGCCACAAGTTCGGCGCCACGATCTATGGCCTTGAAGTTAAGCTCCCTAAGTTTTGGGTTCTCCTCAAACTTATAGCCCAGTCTTTTTTCAATAGCTGCCTTAGCCATCTCCTGCGTAACCACATTGGTGGCCTTAACCACAGCACCCATGATAATAACATTAAAAACTCTGGGAGTCAGTTCCTCATTAGCCACTTCCAAGGCAGGTATTGCCAGTACCTTTTTTGCATTCTTAGGTATTACATCTTCAACGCCTTTAATTCCGGAATCATAAACAAAAACCGTCTCTGCGCCCACATATTTACTGGTACGATACACAGCGCGATCGCTTAGTGCTATTACAATGTCTGCTGTCAAAAACTTCGGTGAGCCAATGGACTTGTCGCCGATTTGGAGGTATGCCACAGAGACTCCTCCCCGTTGCTCCACTCCAAAGTTTGGAATATAAAGAGCTTCTCTACCCTCTTCATTGGCTGCTTCAGCAATAATTTCAGCCACTGATTGCACTCCCTGGCCACCTTCCCCAGCCAGGATAATTTTAATAGCCCTAGCCATTACTTTACCTCCTCATGCTGGGGTTTTGGTGCCTTTAATTCACCCACTTTAAAATACTGAGTCATATCTTTCTCAAGAAACTTCCAGGTATCCTGGGCATTAGTACGCCAGTTTGTAGGACAGGTAGAAAGTACTTCCACAAAGGAAAAACCCTTACCATTCATCTGGTTTTCCAATGCCTTTTTAATGAATCCCTTCAACTGTCTTGGATTAGCCACTGTACCCCGAGCCACATATGCATTCTCTTGGGTAATGGCAGCCACCATCTCAGGTCCTTGGGTAGGATAACCCGTCATTTCAGGATCCCTTCCGTAAGGAGATGTTTCAGTTTTTTGACCAGGCATGGTGGTGGGAGCCATTTGACCGCCGGTCATTCCATATTGGGTATTGTTAACCAAAATCACTGTGATATTTTCATTCCTGGACGCAGCATTAACCAAATGCTGGGAACCAATGGCATAACCACCGCCGTCCCCCATATATGCAATACCAATTAAGTCAGGATTTGCCCTTTTGAGACCTGTTATCACAGGGGTAGTCCTACCATGGTGAGTCTGCACTGAATCAACATTAAAGAAATCCCAGGAAAGTAACGAGCAGCCAATATCACAACCATAAACCGCTTTATCTTGGATGCCCAACTCATCTATAGCTTCACCCAAAGCCCTTAAAACCAGCCCATGGCCACAGCCGGGACAAAACTTGTGGGGCTTGGTATCTATCCGCCAGCTTTTTGGCATAGCCAATTGCACAGACATATTGTTTGCCTCCCTTCAATCTATAAACCTCCGGACTATCACCGGATTCAACATGAACCATCGTAAATTACTTGATGATTTCCTTAACCTTAGCCGTTACTTCTTCAGCGGTTATACCCATACCGGGCTTATATAGAGAAATAATCTCGGCACTGCTGCCGTAGATCTCATCCTTAATCAGTCGAGCCATTTGTCCATTGGCGGATTCCACTAAAAGCAGCTTCTTAGCCTTGTTTGCCACTTCTCTTAACTCTTTGGCAGGCAATGGGCGCAGGGTAATGGGCCGGAAATAGCCGACACTTACACCCTCTTTTCTTAATTCTTCCACTGCCTCCTTTACAGCTCTGGATACTACTCCGTGAGAAATCACTACCAAATCTGACTCCTCAGCCGCTAAGCTTGAGTACTCGGCCACTTCGGGTGTGATGGCCAGAAAATCCTTTTCCATCTCCTGAAGGACCTCATAGAGCTCCTCTTCAACATTGTAGGTGTTACGATATTGAGCTGGGTCCCTATCAACACCGGGGGTACCGGCCTTACCCACATAAGGCTCGGTGGGAACCATTTGAATACCCTTAACTTCAGGGTCATACATGGTTAAGGACTCTCTCATTTTTGCCTGGTAACCATCCCCCAAGACAAAGGTGGGGATACGGTATTTCCAAGCGGTATTAAAAGCCTTGATGGTATAATCGTACAACTCTTGGTGGTTCGCAGTGGAATATACTATACGGAATCCTTCACCGTTTCCACCGATGGTGGTCATGGTTACTTCCTGCTGAGAATAGATAACAGTAGCAGTTGACGGACCCCCTCTCTGCTGAACAACAACCACCAAAGGAAGCCTCATGGCCTCAGCCATTGAAATGGGTTCCTGCATCAAAGTATTGCCCGGGCCAGCGGTGGCAGTAAAAGATCTTTTACCGGCAAGCACTCCACCCACTGTGGTAAATCCTGCCGACAGCTCATCTTCCGTCTGCAGAAATTCCCTTTCATATTTCGGAGCCAGTCTGGTCCAGTAATGCATAATTTCATTTTGCGGAGTAATGGGATAGCCGTACATTATATCAGCGCCGGCTGCCATTGCTGCATAAGCCACAACCTCATTACCGGTCATGAAATATCGCTTTTCTCCCTTAATTGGTTTTTCTGGCATGTAACGGGTACACCTCCTAAATCATTAACCTTTAATTTATGCCTAGCCATCAGGTCTCAACCGATAATCACTTATTATACGGCAATTAATCAGCTGAACTGCAAAGGCTAAAAATAATTCTCTTTAGTATCTATACAATGAAAGCACCGTCGACAGGAAACAATCATTTATTGCTATCCGTATCAGCGGAGCCGATATTAACAGTTAATATTTTTAAATACTTATTACCATAAGGTTCGCGGCATATATCTTACCAAAGGCCATACCGGATTACCTAAAGGGTCTTTTTTTCCAATATCTGCTGCTATCTCCTGAACAGCTGTGGTAGCTAATACGGGTAATCCCAGTGCTTTAGCAGCTTCACTAACTACGATAACGCCCTCAGCAACAATTTCTGCAGTGGTCTCATCACCGAGATGGGTATTATTTATTACCATATCCACTCTGCCCAGCTGTTTTACATACTCAATAATATCTTCCACCGTTCCGGTCATGGGCCGGCTTGCATTTAAAACCACCACCACCTTTAAGTCCGGATCAGTATCTGCTCCTTCCAGCAGATTTAGGGTTCGAGATCCTTCCACACCGTAACCTACATCCAATATTATATCACCAGAGCGCCTTAATGCCCATCTACTATCTGCCCTGATAATATTTCCGGTCTCACCAAGTCCTATGGTCTCTTTTGTTTCCCATGCCAAAACATCTACTCCAGATGCAATAAGTTCTTTTTTAATAGGTCTTAAAGTGTAGCATGGTTCCACCAAATCCAAATCCACCAAAGTAACCGCTTTACCGTTTCTGGACAAGGCCAGTGCTCTATTTACCGCAATCTCACTTTTACCGCTGGCATACTCTCCCACAAAAGCTTCCACTATTCTGCCCTCTATAACCAGAAACACCTCGCAAATAGTTTAATTTGTTAGACCTTTCAAAAAAATGAAAAATCTTTTCGGATAGAATCCGAAACTAAAAAAGGGTGTATGTATAGACACCCATTACCTATAACGCAGTTTAAGTATATTTCAAATAAAAAGCCAAGTCAATAAACACAAATCTTTTTTTCACAAATCACAACAGGATTCATCAAATTTAATAAATATTATATAAAAAAGTAATTTAAAACCACCAGCATCAATGTACCCGGTATTTGCAAAACCCCGGCCACCAGTACCGTCAGTGGATTTAGTGCAATATGCAATCCCATTTGACTTACAATTAGGTTTGTCACAGATATAAGTATAGTTCCCACCACTAAATAGCTTGCCACTCGAAGCAACAGCCTGATGGGCCCCGATAAAAAAGATGCGGCTATAAAAAATCCACATACAGCCAGCACCACACCAAGTATATACTTCCATTCCACCATAAACACCCCCGATTGCCACTTAATGGAAATCACCCTGTTTATTGATTATGTAATGGAACAGAAAAATATTCCTTATAAATTAAATTATATTTTTAAATTACGTCCTGCCTGCCGTCCAATGCTTTAGTTAAAGTAATTTCATCTGCATATTCCAAGCTTGCTCCCACCGGCAAGCCATGGGCAAGCCTGGTCACTTTTATTCCGGAAGGACTGATTAATCTTGCCAAGTATAAAGCAGTGGCATCTCCCTCAACATTAGGATTAGTAGCCAAAATAATTTCTTTAAAATCATTGTTAATCAATCTTTCCATCAACTCTTTAACAGTAAGCTCATTTGGACCCACTCCACTCATGGGTGAAATAGCACCGTGCAACACATGATACAAGCCCCTATAGCCCCTTGATTTTTCCAAAGCAATAACATCCCTGGGCTGCTCTACTACACAAAGCAACTGCTGATTTCTTCTGGAATCCCGACAAATATCACAGGGATCTGCATCGGTAAGATCGCAGCACATATGGCAACGGTGTATTTTTTCTCTGGCTTCCATCAAAGACCTTGCCAAATCACGGGCCACTTCCGGGGGTTCATTTAAGACATAAAAAGCTAGGCGTTGGGCAGTTTTTGGCCCAATACCGGGCAGTCTCGCAAATTCGTCAATCAAACGGGCAATCGGTCCGGGCCCATTCATTCCCATACCTCCCAACACCACCACACTGCAAAATATAAATGCCTTTCAGATAGACACCTTACATCAGGCCGGGAATATTAAGGCCTCCGGTAAGCTTACCCATTTCCTTAGCCACCATATCTCTGGATTGATTCAATGCATTATTAACCGCGGTAAGCACCAAGTCCTGAAGCATTTCCACATCTTCCGGATCCACTGCTTCAGGTTTGATTTCTATAGATACCAACTCCTGCTTACCATTAGCAACAACCTTAACAGCCCCGCCTCCGGCAGTGCTTTCTACAGTTCTTTCACCTAACTCTTCCTGCAGCTTAGCCATATCACTTTGCATTTTTTGAACCTGCTTCATCATCTTTTGCATATTACCACCCAACATAATCAAACCTCCTATTATTTATAATACCTTATGCTACTGGACAATTTTATTCTTCATCAAAGCCGCCAAAGCTACCGGTAAATACTTCCTCTCCTTCACCAAAGAACATTTCTACATCTTCAGGATTTACCGTTTTCTTTGGTTTCTTTTTTCTAACTGAAGG
The DNA here is from genome assembly GCA_964530215.1 of uncultured Peptococcaceae bacterium. GTDB lineage: Bacteria > Bacillota > Desulfotomaculia > Desulfotomaculales > Desulfocucumaceae > JAAXTT01. The sequence continues at coordinate 8,379 of CAZHAJ010000022.1, forward strand.
ACTGCTGTCAGAGACCGTCAAACGAACACGAAGATCTACCTGGCAAACTGATTTGATTAGACCTGATATTTCTTTGAGATTTGTTTCATCATTCAATATACCCATAGCCAGAGAAGTATACGCTTCTTTGCGGGGAAAACCTATAATCAATGTACTTCCATCTAAAGTCAAAGGCCATCCCCTGCCCTGGGTAAGATACGATGCAATATTGGGACACACCTTTTGAGCCACTTCCAATATGTCATTCCAACGAGAATCAATCTTCTTCATTAGCTCCGATGCAGGCTGTTTTACAACCTCATCATCCCCTTGGGATGCCGGAGCGGATTCCACATTTTGCAGGGAAGAAGTGTTATTATTTGACCTAAGCTCTGTTTTCGGTTTAACTTCTTGCTTGTTGGGCGTCTTGCCGGATTTTGTTTCTTCCGGCAGATCAAGCTTTTTATCTGGCACGGGTTTCTCATCAGATATCTGCCGGAAAACAAAGGACTTGGGTTCAGAAGACAACTGAGAGAGCAACACCTCCAACTCCCCTACCCTGGAAGATAGCTGTGCAATATCGGCATCCTCTGTTACGGCACCTCTATTCCTAGTTGCTTTTATCAAGGCCACCTCCAGTACAACCCTGGGTTGGGAACTCCAGCGCATCTGCTGTTCTGCCGATGACAGTTGCTGAATAATCTTGGCAAGACCATCAATGCCCTGCCCTTCTGACTCTATTAAGTCCAATAAAACTTTGTGCAGGTAAGAATTAATTTGCTTAATCAATTCCCTTAAATCTTTGCCTTCATCCGCCACCTGAGCCACCAACTCCAGCACTTCCCCAGCTTTGCCCTGCATAAGTGCATGGGCTGTGTTTTCCAACATATCTTCCCGAACAGTACCCAGTAAGCGGTGAATTTCTTCCACACCTATAGTGCCGCCGCAATATGCTGCAGCCTGGTCTAAAATACTTAAAGCATCTCGCACAGCACCTTCCGCAGCCTTTATAATCAATTTCAAAGCTTGCGAGTCTATACTTATTCCGGCAGCTTCAACAATCTGGCTTAATCGTCCCAGCAATGCTGCATCCGTGACACGATGAAAGTCAAATCTCTGACACCTGGAAAGAATGGTTAAGGGTAAGCGGTGGGGTTCTGTAGTTGCCAAAACAAAAAGCACATGCGATGGCGGTTCTTCCAGGGTTTTTAACAATGCATTGAAGGCTTCGTTGGTCAGCATATGCACTTCATCTATAATAAACACCCTTTTACTACCCATAGAAGGTGCAAATCTAACCTGCTCCCTTATTTCCCTAACCTCATCTATTCCCCGGTGGGATGCGGCATCAATTTCTATCACATCCATACAGGTTCCGGCTTCAATGACAAGGCATAATTCACAAGCCCCACATGGATCTCCCTGCTGTGGCTGCTGACAATTCACTGCCCTAGCTAAAATTTTAGCAGCACTGGTCTTTCCTGTGCCCCTAGGACCACAAAAAAGATATGCATGAGACAGCCTATTTTTTATTAAGGCGTTAACCAAAGTACGAACCACATGGTCCTGCCCCACTACATCGGCAAACTTATGGGGTCGCCATTCCCGATAAAGAGCAAGGTATGCCACTGCAAACATCCCACCCATGGTATAAATTACTGTCTGTATATTTTTCGCTGCATAAGAAATTTTTCCTTTACATTAAGGAGAAAAAGCCGTACCTGAACTCAGATACGGCTTTTATAATAATAGGCCGTGCACCCTCCTTTGAATAATAGCTTCCGGGCGTTACTTCTGCAGGTAACTCAGACCGGGCAACCTTACGGCACCCGCAGTTTCTCCTTTAGTGCTGCTTCCGTCAGGACCTGACACGGTTCAGGAGTCTGCGTCGCGCAAGACCCAATCTTCAACATCCCTTACAAAAGCCAGACCCCACAAGCTAAACCCGAGGGAGGGAATTCAACCCTGCTATAGCGGATTGCAGGTACAGGGCACCGCCAGTTCCCCGTCTAGCACGACCAAAATGTAGGTGTAATAAATTACATATCATTATATCTTAAAAGGACTTTTTTATAAATATATAAAATATGGGGATGTCAGAATTCACAAATACTTATCGTGAAGAAAAATTTACCCAAAAAATTTAGTAAAGGTACTTTCCTGTGCAATAAAAAAGGCATAGATTAAACCCTATGCCTTAGACTGGCGGAGAGAGCGAGATTCGAACTCGCGGAACAGTTGCCCGTTCACACGCTTTCCAGGCGTGCGCCTTAAACCACTCGGCCATCTCTCCATAGAGCAATGAACTATTATATTATCTTTATACTACAATACAACATTATACACAGGTTTATCCTCGCCCGCAAGGACTATTTCCAAACAGGCAATTTCAGCTAAGACTCATTTAAGATTCCTTAAACTCCCACCCGTATTGATTTTGATTCTTTTAAAAAGGGTGACTGATACTTAAATATCAATCACCCAATTTATTCTCCCATTATGGGTTCTACCCCAACAATTGACAGAGAGCATTTTTAAATTCTGGATTCTGGATTCTGACTTCTGTATTCCTCTGAAATTATATGTCGATCACTGTGTCGGTTCTATTGACTCTCCATTAATGGGGCTGCCCCAACAAACCAAAGATTTACAACTTACTAAACTCTATGAAAGCCTAAACTTACTGGCCAAATCCTCTAAATCCCCTGCCAAACTGGCCAAATCCTGGGTTGTTGAGGTTACTTCCTCCATGGTTGCAGTTTGCTCTTGGGCAGCGGCTGCTACATTCTGTACTCCGTCTGACATTTGAGTTGCTGCAGATGCAATATCCTGGATGTCCACCACCAGTTTTTGTACAGTAGAGGTAATTTTCTCAAAGGTTCCCCCTACCTCGCTGACCACTTTAGTACCATATTCCACTTCTTTGGAACCCTCATCCATAGATTGTACTGCTTTTTCAGATTCCTTTTGAATGGTATTTATTAAGGTATATATCTCTTTAGCTGCGTCAGCTGACTGCTCAGCCAACTTTCTGACCTCCTCAGCCACCACCGCAAAACCACGGCCTTGGTCTCCGGCTCTGGCGGCTTCAATGGCCGCGTTTAAAGCCAGCAGGTTGGTCTGATCAGCAATTTGAGTTATCAGATTTACAATTTGAGAAATTTTAATATTGGACTGATTTAGCTCACGGATAACTTCTCCTACAGTGGATGTAGCATTTTTAATGGTTTCCATTTGCAGAGTAACTTCTTTAATTCCATCATTTCCTTCTTTTGCAAAAATATCGGCTTGATTAGAGGCATCGGCAACTTTCTGGGAGTTCTGAGTTACCTGCTCCACGGTAGCCGCTACTTCATGAATACTGGAGGCTGTTTCATTTGCTCCTGCAGAAACATTTTCAGCACTGGCTGATAGTTGAGTTGCAGACGCTGCCACCACACTTGACTTTTCATTAAGCCCCTGAATGATCTCTTTTAGATTAAGGAACATGGTATTAAAAGCTTTTGCCAACTGTCCCACTTCATTATTTCCCTTAACCTTAATTTCTTTAGCGGTAAGATCTCCTTCCGCTATTTTAACAGCCTCATTTGCCAGCATTCTCAAGGGATTAACAATTCCCCTCAAAAGTTTAACGCTGATTAAAATACATATAAATACAGCCACAAGACCCACAATAATGGCGGTATTTCTTATATTGATGCTGTTTTGACCCTCTTGCTGAGCGTTAGCTAAAACACTTTGTTTTTTGCTGGCTACAAATTCCTCCATGGTACTTTGCAGTTGATGCCTAAGGTCAGTGTACTCTCCCTTATATATCGCCACAGCTTCCTCAGGTGATGTTCCTGCTATTTCAATCATCTGGGTTTCCAGTTCAATAAGTCTTGTATTAAGACCATCAATTTGGTCAAATACTTCTATGCTGGCAGGGTCAATTTCCATCATTCTTTGAATTGACACCTCTATTTTTTCCGCATATGCATTATATATTTCAATATCAGCAGTACTATTGGGATCGATAATTATTCCCCTCACCGCATCTGTTAATGTCAAATCTTCAAATTGTATGTTTTGGGCAACTTCTAAAACTTCGATATCTCTATCAGCAATACTGTTAATTTCATAAGCCGCTCTGCTCAAACCATAAACCGAAATCCCTAACGTTAAAATAAACACCAATATAATAAGTCCCATGTTAGCCTGCAAACTATAACGCTTAAACATCTTTCAACCTCCCGAAATGAATTTAGCAAAAATAAAGCTGCTTATCTATACTACCAGCAATGCCGGTGACCTTTGATTTTTTTGAAATTTTTCAGTTTGCATTACTATAATCCCACCTCCCAGCGAAATAACCTTACAGCATATCTGTAACATATCATGCAATTCTTATCCATATAGTGACATCAATAACTATATAACAATTCCATATAAATGCAATTTTTCCTTTGAAATATTAATGTTTTTTTAATTTTTTCTTAAATTTGACATAGATTTATAAAAATTTTAAGATTTTATTAACAGCTTTTTTATATTTTTAGGTTAAAATCAGGTAAAAGTGAGGTGTATGTTTAAAAATGAAAAGCTTAGTTGGCACAAAAACTGCCGAAAATTTACTTAAGAGTTTTGCAGGAGAATCCCAGGCTAGAAATCGGTACACCTATTATGCATCGGTGGCTGATAAGGAAGGTTATAAGCAAATCAAGAATATTTTCATCGAAACGGCTGATAACGAAAAAGAACACGCAAAAAGGTTTTACAAGTTCTTGCTGGCAGGTTTTGAAGGCAAGCTGCCGGCAATGGTTGAAATTAATGCCCATTACCCCATTGCCCAAGGGACAACCCTGGATAATTTAAAAGCAGCAGCCAGCGGCGAAAACGAAGAATGGGCGGATCTATATCCTGCCTTCGCAGATATTGCTGAGCAAGAAGGTTTTCCTGAAATCGCCCTTGCCTTCAGAAGTATTGCTTCAGCAGAAAAGAGACATGAAAACAGATTTAATAAACTTGCGGAAAATATAGAGAACAGCAGTGTTTTTAAAAAGTCTGACAATGTCTTTTGGAAATGTGGGAATTGCGGCTATGTCCACCAAGGTCAGGAAGCTCCCGAAGAGTGTCCTGCCTGCATCCACCCCCAAGCACACTTTGAGGTGTTTGTGGAAAACTATTAATCAGAGGAATGCAGAAGTCCGAATTCAAGATTCAGAAGACCGAATCTTAGAAAACATTAATACCAAAGCGGTGGCTGACCACATAGTCAACCACCGCTGATATTATTTACTCTCAAACTGTGGAACCTACTTAATTAACATAGAGCCTTTTTTGCAAAACACGCGTTTATGGAAGGACAGCACTGTCCATCTTCCTTATGGCTAACTCCACTCTCCGATTGGCAGCCCGACCCCTTTCAGTCGTATTGGACGCCACCGGCCTGTATTCTGCATAACCGATTGCACTGAAATTTCTGGGATTCAAACTATCATTGCTTAAAATAAGCTTTAATATGTTCAGGGCTCTCTCTGTGCTGAGATCCCAATTTGATTCAAACTGCCAATTGTTTATCGGCACATTGTCGGTGTGTCCCGATACAATTACCTCAAAAGTAGGGTGCTGGATAAACATCTCTGACAGCGACAGTATTGTCTCACGAGCCTGACTTTTAATAACCGCGCTTCCCGAGTCAAAAAGAGCGTAATCCGGAATTGATATCACCAATACATCACCATTCAATCTGGTAGCCAGCTCATTGGATAAGTTCTTGTCTTGGACATACTCAGTGATTTCTTGCTGAAGCTGCTGCAGTTCCACCAGATGCTCATTGCCCATGGACATTAAGTCCATGCCTCTGTTGTTGCTGGATGTTTCCCGATCCAGTATCCCTGCCCCTCCGGTGAAGGCCTGATTAAAGGCTTGTCTCATGGCATTATATTTTTGAGCGTCCACAGTACTGGAAGCAAATAAAACAATAAATAATGCCAATAGTAATGTTAAAATATCGGCATAAGGAATTAACCAAGCTTCACTGACATGCTCCTCATCATGTTCCCTTCTCTTTTTAGACAATTAACTCCCACCCATGTTTAAGCTTTTGATTTTTGTGCTTCATACGAAACTTGCTCTTGGGACGACAAATATGCCAGTAAATATTGTTCAATAAATGTTGGCGAAATACCTGACTGAATAGCTAATATACCTTCCACTATTATTTGCCTGATTTCTGCCTCTCTCTTAGAAATTCTTTTTAATTTGTTCGCTATCGGGTGCCATAAAACATAACCGGAAAAGATACCATACAAAGTAGCAATAAATGCCGCCGCTATTGAATGGCCCAATTTCTCTATATCATCTAAATTACCCAAGGCTGCAACCAAACCGATAACCGCACCTAAAACACCCAAGGTGGGAGCATAGGTACCGGCCTGGGTAAAAATATTTATCCCCACCTTATGTCGATCCTCTGTGGCATAAATTTCTTCGGTAAGCAGCGATCTTACCAACTCTGGATCGGTACCATCCACAATCAACTCTACACCTTTCCTCATAAACGGGTTTTCATACTGATCCAGCTGCCCCTCAAGGTACAGCAGACCTTCACTCCTTGTGGTATGCGCCATTTCCAGAAACATTCTGATAAGATCTTCTCTGGGAGTCAGCTTCTGTTCCTTCAATATTACTTTAAACAAATTGGGAATATTCTTTATCTCTGACATGGGAAACGCCACCAAAAGAGATGCTGCGGTACCGACAAAAATTATCATAATTGCTGCAGGATTCATTAATGTTGAAGGATTTGCCCCTTTTAATATCAATCCTCCCACAATTGCCACAAAACCAAGAATTAAACCTAAAACTGTTGCTTTTTCCATTTTTGTATTTCGCTCCTGTTTAATCGTAAAAATATTGCCGTTAATACCTTGATTTTCTATACATAAGATTAATTTCCTTTTATTTTTGGAGGTTTTTATTTTTTAAAAATCATATATTTACTTTTTTCGGCATTTTTTCTTATCTACTTAAGGTTTTTGGCAGCATGACGTAATATTTTCTATTTTAGGCATCCAAAGAAACCTTGATTTTTTTAATTCTTCTTTGCTCAACTTCAAATATCTGGAAGGCATAGCCTCGCCAGGACAGCACTTTTCCCTCTTCAGGCAGATGACCCAAATGCTCTAAAATAAATCCGGCAATAGTTTCATAGGTATTATTAAACATTTCCTGTCCAGTCCCCTACTCTTTTTTAGCAAAAGATTCTTTACCGGAGCCACATTTAGGGCATTTTTGAGGCCTGCAACGCCCTTCTTTTTCCTCTCCGCATTGAGAGCACTTCCATACAGGCATTTATTTCACCACCTTTCCTGCTACAACATCTGCTGTTCCTCAAAACTTAAATTATTCTATTCTTGCCCTGCCTTTTTGCTTCATATAACCTTTGATCGGCACCGTTTATGAAGTCTGATATGCTTTCACCGGAGTATTCTGCAATACCTCCGCTTATTGTTATGCCCAAATCATCCTTGTACTGTTCTTCAATCAAAGTGGAGATCCTTTTGGAGATCGATCTGGCGGCATTTTCATCAGCATTTAAAAATATAATCATAAACTCCTCTCCGCCATATCTCCCAACCTTATCATTGTCCCTAATATTATTTTGCATTATCCGGGCTACTTCTATCAGGACTTGATCGCCATACAGATGTCCTTTGGTGTCATTTACATCTTTGAAATCATCCAAATCAAATAACGCTATCGACAAAGGCTTTTTAGTCATTACGGCATTTACGGTTTCTGCCTCAAGATATTCCATTAAAGCACGATGATTTTTAACCTTTGTTAAACCGTCTGTTGTTGACTGTTCCAACAACATCGTGTTTTTTATCTCCAACTCCCTTTGCGCTTTAGTAAGCTCCAGAGCCAGTCTTTGATTAAACATTATAATGACTCCCACTGTCCATGCATAATTTAAAATAATAGCGGCTACAAACACTCCCACCTGGAATAAAGTGGGCTCAAAGAAGTACCCTGTTGATATGTTTGTGAAGATATGCCCGGCACGCAAAACAAAGAAGAAACTGATGATCAAAAGCACTGCTGCCAAAAAATTTGTGGAACTTTTGATTGAATCGTTTTTGTTTTTTATTATCGTCCATGCACTGGGGAGAAAAATCATAACCACTGCCACCGAGAAGATAAATATTCGGGCAGCAAAGTTATTGTTTATATATATAAAATAAAATGATAGCGAGGAATAAATCAACATAAAAATTGAAAATACATAGGTGTTCTCTTTGTGATAAAAAAACCTTATAATTCCTACATAAATATATAGCAGCCCTCCAATAATTAACAGATTGGATAATAATACAGAGGGCAGCTCAAGGGAGTCAATTTCCCTAAAAATAAACAACACAAATCCCAGGGTGACGAACAAGCTTCCCAGAACCCAACAACCAAAGCCTTTATATTTCTTGTTAATATAAAAAAGAGCAAACATTATGGTGGTTTGCAACAGTCCGGTAATACAGGCTGCCATAATAAGAGTTTTTATATCAACTTCCATTGTTTCCCTCCATTTGACTTGGGATCAACTTGACTTGATATAGATACTTCCCTGGACGATATTAGTAAAATTATACAACTTACCTAATCATTAGTCATTAAAAAAAGCCTCCACCATAGAGGTGAAAGCTTTGCTTATTTAAAAACATTAAAGAATAAATTAAAGGTTATATTTGTTTTCTATTTTTAAGCGCGCACCATCTTTAAATTTTAGGGATTTTACCTTTATTTCCGGGCGCACATTTCCCCTAAAAACTAGCGGGGATCTTTACAAAGTGAAGGAGCAAGAAGCATAGCGTTCCAAATTCTTGTATGAGCGTACTCATCGCCAAGAATAGAAGTCAATAAATACCGAACTTCCGGGTTTGGAGCGCATCCAGCCAATTCTGCATAACGTCTAATCGCCTGCAACTCACCCTTTATTGCTGCTTTTACATCTTCCTTAAAATTACCTGTTGCTGGTGGACAATTAGGAGGAGGTGAAACTGGGGGTGGGCAAATACCCAGAAGAGATGCCTGTAGCCTTGCATGACCATATTCATCTCCAACTATACTTGTGGTGATCTCCCGAAGCACTTCTGAGGGAGCCTCATCAGCTATCTGGGCATAAAACCCAGCATCACATATCTCATCCTGGAGAGATTCTTCCAGTTGTTCACGGTAATTTACACATTGGGGAACGGGTCCCGGTGGGTGATTAGGTTTGGATTGACTCATTATTAACACTACCTTTCTATTTTTTTACTTCGTGAGTAAGCGGTGATAAGGAGGAAGCCTCCATATCCTCACTAATAAATGATAGCAATACCGCAAATAAGCGCATATGGCCATATTGATCTCCAATAATACTAGTAATAATCATGCGAAGAGTTGGATCGTCTATATTATCTGATATTTCTGTCAGCAGGCTAATCATTTGAATATTATATTCAATAATCTGTTCAAATTTATGAGTAAGGTTTGTTGGAATCTTACAGGAACTCATTCAGTTTGCCCCCTTAAATAATACATTGTCTACTAACCCTTAGATTGATAAGTTAATCACAACTCCATG
>CAZHAJ010000023.1:0-17915 GCA_964530215.1 uncultured Peptococcaceae bacterium
CTAAATTGTCGGAGGAAGATTTCATTAGTTAAGTGATTAAGGGATCTAAAATGGCAGGCACATTCGGTATGTGCGGTGACGGCGGAGACCCGGCTTTTTTAGAGTCCGGACTAAAGGCTATCTCAGAAGCAGAGGGCTTTGGAGCAGCCATTATTAAACCAAGAGCCAACGATGCTGTTATAGAAAAAATTAGGCTGGCAGAAAATTCCGGTGCCATTGCTGTGGGGATGGATATTGACGGAGCCGGTTTGATTATTATGGCTTTAAACGGTCAGCCTGTGGGACCAAAAACTGAAGCTGAGCTAAAGGAAATTATTTCTTCCACCAAACTACCTTTCATTGTAAAAGGAGTCATGACAGTGGATGAGGGAGTTCTTGCTGCTAAGGCAGGTGCAGCTGCCATTGTTGTCTCAAATCATGGGGGCAGAATTATTGACCATACCCCAGGAGCAGCCGATGTGCTTCCGGATATAGTATCAGAGCTCAAAGGCTCGGTAACTATTATTGCAGATGGTGGTGTGCGTTATGGGGTGGATGTGTTAAAATTACTGGCACTTGGCGCAGACGCAGTTCTGTTGGGACGTCCAATCATTACCGGAGCCTTCGGGAACAAAGCCTTGGGAGTTAAGATGATAATGGAAAGAATTGCCGTCCAATTAAAACAAGCAATGATACTGACGGGATGCTCCGAAATTAAAGATATAACCAAAGATGTACTGTACGACTATAATTCCGTCTTAACGTCTTAACAATGGGCAAAGAGTCTAAAATATAGGGCTGTAATAACAGCCCTATATTACGAATATCTAAGCCCTTTCCTCTATTGTTATGGTAAAATCAACGTTTTTTCCGTTTCGGTTGACAACTACCTGTGCCTTTTCTCCGGGTTTGATCTTGCTCATAGTTGAAGTAAGATCTTCTGCATTGTCCACTTTAACACCGTTTATTTCAACAATGATATCTCCCTGGGTAATTCCGGCTTTATGAGCCGGTCCCCCTTCCACAGTGGAAGTTACCAAAGCACCGGTGTTTATGGGCAGACCATACCTTCCGGCAATTTCTTCACTCATGGACTGAATATATATTCCAAGCCAAGGACGCGTAATTTTACCGTTGCTAATTAAAGAGTCCAGCACCGGCTTTACTGTACTGGTGGGTATCGCAAAGCCAATACCTTGTGCGGAAGCACTAACCGCCGTATTTATTCCAATAACTTGACCTTTTGAGTTAAGTAGTGGGCCTCCGCTATTGCCAGGATTAATTGAGGCGTCCGTTTGCAAAAGATTTTTATATTGTTTGTTGCCTACATCTATTGGGCGTCCTTTGGCACTGATTACCCCTACAGTTACAGTGTGGTCCAAACCTTGTGGATTTCCTATGGCAATAGTCCACTCACCGACCCTTACAGCATCGGAATCACCCATTTCAAGAAAAGGCAAATCATCACCGACATTAATTTTCAGCACAGCTAAATCCAGTTCATAATCAGAACCCACTAATTTAGCAGGAACTGCTTCATCACTTCCGGTCATGAAGATTTCAATCTTACTGGCTCCGCTTACAACATGTTCATTGGTAAGTATATATCCATCATTGCTGATTATGAAACCCGAACCCATTCCATGATTGTACCTTGGTTCGGGTTCTCTAGGTATTCGATTTCCAAAAAATTGTCTAAAAAAAGGATCGTTAAAAAAAGGATCTCCTATACCTTCATCAGTCTGAACCACAGTTCGCACCATCACTACCGCGGGGCTGGCCTTATCTACAACATTGGCAATAAAATCTGTGCCCGCCGGATTATCAATAACGCCTGTGCCCGGCTGGTTTGAAGCATTGGTAAAATTAATAGGAAAAAAATAAAAAGCTACACCGGATACAATAAAACCCAGGATGAAAGCAGCAATAATCCAGCCTGCTTTTTTATTGTCACTCTTGTAATACATGCTACAACCTCCCAAGACGCAATTAAATAAAGTCAGTATTTTGCACTATAATATGTTTATTCTATCAAAACAATATTATAAAAAAAACCCACTGTGGAAACGAAAAAAAATCATAAATACCATTAAAACAGCATATAAACATAATGTCGATATTTTGAGATAAAACAAGCTATTTTAAGAAATAAAATAATTGTCTGTTGTTTTGCATTTAACAATGACTAAGCCCATCAATTTGACCTTATTTGATTATCCTGTGGATTTTACAAGTTTCATTCTTGTTGGTAGAATTAGTTTAGAAATCAGCTAAATAGTCAGTGATGCAGTATCCTAGTCGGGTATCCTTTTATGAAGGCGGGCCTAAAAATCCGCTAAAGGCACATCGATGAAGTCTCTGGTGCTTGCTTTCAACGCCATTGGGGGTGAGTGCTGGGGGTTAAGGTTTTAGGGATAAACGTAAAGGCATACGTGATAAGGTTATACAGCATGTATAACGGCCCTGATTCCGTGGAGACCCGGTTCTGTAGGTTAAAAACAAACTTACGTCCGGTGTGTAACCTGCATGTGGTAGATGCTGCATGCAGTGTAGCCCGCCTTGAAGTGGCTGCGGGGAATGAAATAGATTAAATGTACATTATCAATACATAATCTATTTTCTGAAACCGTAGGCTGCAAAAGAGGCTAATAAAAGGATCAACCGTTAAGGAAAACTTCTAGGCTGTCCATTGTTAGAATGGGGCAACCCGGGGATTACAGTACGGACTCAGTGGCAATCCGGTCCCGAGCTTACTCGGAGAGGTTTTAAAGGGAAACCGCCTGCGCGGCAACGGCAGGTAGCCTACTGGGAAAACCTACCGGACCTAAGCCGTAACATTTACCCGGATCTTGCTTTCACTGAATAATCTTTATAAGCAACCCTTAGGGTTGCTTATTCATTTCTGCCTTGATATCAAAGACAATATTTGGTAAAATAGTGTGAGCACAACCCTGTGCACAAGGAGGCCTTTATGAACTTTATAAGAATCGGAGACAAAGTCATAAATCCTAAAAGTATATACCGCACTGTTGAACAGATATTGGATTTTAGGCAGTCCGGCTTATCTCAGCAAGAGACGGCAGACAGACTTGGTATTGACCGAACCCTGATTTCCCGTTTGGAAAGTCTTGGAGAAATTCGAAAAGGAGCTCAATTGGCTATAGTGGGTTTTCCCATATCTAATGTTTCTGAGTTAACCTCTGTTGCCCAGGAAGAAGGTATAGACTATATTCTTCTTATGAATGAGCAGGAACGCATCCGATATGTAGAAGAAAAAAGCGGCGTGGAGCTGGTGAACAGTTTTATGGAAATTATTTCACGGTTAAAAAATTATGACGCTGTTATTTTTATCGGTTCAGATATGAGAATGAAAATGGCTGAAGCCATTCTCGGGCCTAAATTAATAAGCTGGGAGATCGGCATCTCCCCCATTACGGAAGGTCGATGGGTTAATCCCGAACAATTGAGGCAACTCACCCGACAACTGAAAAACATAGACACTAATAAAAATGGCTCTTAATAGAATTTAAAATAAGTACCAGGCAAACAATACTACCACTACTACATATTTTTTAATTGAAAGGAATCAATTAATGCATAACTATACCCAATATGTTAACCCTGATTTGGGCCGGCTTTTGGAATTGGCTCAAATGGATAAAGTATATACCCACGGCAAAGGACACTACCTGTACGATGACACAGGTAAATGCTACCTTGATTTTATCGCAGCATACGGTGCCCTTCCCTTTGGTTTTAATCCACCTGAGATCTGGAGTGTATTGGAGGAAATACGCACCACGGCCGAGCCCAGTTTTATTCAGCCCTCAGCCCTTCAGGCTGCTGGGGAACTAGCAAAACTGCTGGTAGAAATCAGCCCCGGCAACCTTTCTTATGTAACCTTTGCCAACAGCGGCGCCGAAGCTGTGGAGGCAGCCATTAAACTGGCACGTTCTGCCACCGGAAGGCTTGGGATTTTAAGTACCTATAACAGTTTTCACGGAAAAACCTTGGCTGCATTGTCTGCCACCGGTCGAGCATACTACCAGAGTCCCTTCGGAGCTCCTATACCAAACTTTAATTTTATTCCCTACGGAGACTTAAATGCCTTAATAAAAGAACTGGAGACAAATAGCGGTAGTTATGCTGCTTTCATTATAGAGCCTATACAAGGTGAAGGTGGTATCATAATTCCCCCCAAAGGTTATCTGACTGAAGCCCAAGAGTTATGTGCCAAGCATAATGTATTACTGATTGCTGATGAAATACAGACCGGTTTAGGCCGCACAGGCAAAATGTTTGCCTGTGAAGAGGAAGGTATTGAGCCGGACATTATGCTGCTGGCCAAAGCCCTTGGGGGAGGCCTGTTTCCCATTGGAGCATGTATGTGCACTAAAGAGGTATATACAAAAGAGTTCGGCGATCGTCATTCTTCCACTTTTGCAGCCAATACTTTGGGTTGCAGGGTAGGATTAAAAGTACTGCATTTGCTAACCAAAGATAATCAGGCACTTATCCGTCAGGTACAAAGCAATGGAGATTTTTTGCACCGGGAATTAACAAAATTAAAAAGCCTTTATCCCAAAGTACTAAAGGGAGTTCGGGGCAAAGGCTATATGCTGGGAATAGAATTGGAAATGTCCAGGGATGACTTCCCCGACTGTCTTTTAAGTGTTCTGTCTGAACAAGAGAGTCTTACTCCTCTGGTTTCAAGCTATTTGTTAAATGAACAGGGGCTTAGGGTTGCTCCCACCCTTAACGGTAACAAAGTAATCAGATTAGAGCCTCCTCTGACAGTTTCTAGGGAAGAATGCAGCAATGCAATAGAAGCACTGGAAAAAACTTTGGCACTGCTGGAAGAAGGCAACACCCCAGCCATAATGGGACCCATCCTTGGGCTGGAGCAAAAAGACAATAGTTTTTCTCCACTGTCAAATGCGATTAACCATCCATGGAACCAAAACAAACCTGCAAATGATCCCAAAGAAGGTCGCTTTGCGTTCTTGATCCACCCCTTAGATCTTGAAAACTATCACCAATTTGACACCAGTCTTTCGTCCCTATCCCACAAGAACCTGCAGAAACTGGCGGAGCTTGGAACAGAACTGCTGGAACCTTTTGTTATCGGACGCACCGCAATACAGTCTAAAGCTGGGCACCGGGCATATGGAGAGTTTATCACTGTACCATATACAGCTAAAGAAATGTTAGAACTTACCCCACAAGAAGCGCTTCAACTCTTGGATAAAGCTCTCGAACTTGCCCTTGAGGGCGGGGCAAAACTTGTAGGTCTTGGTGCCTATACTTCTGTTATCTCAAGAAGCGGCACAACTCTTCAAGGGCGTTTCCTGCCCATTACCACCGGCAACAGCTATACTGTGGTAGCCGGTATTGAGGCAGTGAAACTGGCGGCAAACAAACTGAACTTAGACCTTAATACCACTACTGCCGCAGTAATCGGCGCCACCGGTTCCATCGGCAGAGCACTGGCTATTTTCCTATCTGAAGATGTAAACAAAATAATATTGGTGGGTAGTTCCCGCCATCCCCAGGCAAGCTCACGTCGGCTTCGCAGAGTTGGGATAGATATCTGTCAACACCTGATTAACACAAATCAGATAAATTCAAATCACGGTATAAGAAAATTCTTGTCCCAAATAGAGTTACCCAGTCAAAACGCATCTGACAAAGATTGGCTTGCTGTTGTTAATCAGCTTGAAAAAAGTGGTTTATTGGTTATAACCACCGATATTAATCAAGCACTTCCCCAGTCCCAGATTATAATTACTGCCACCAACAGCTTGGATGACTTAATTAACCCCAGCTTATTGCCCTTGGGTGCCATAATCTGTGACATATCTCGTCCCGCTAATGTTAGGCCGTCACTGCGTCAAATCAGACCGGATGTGCTGGTAATTGACGGCGGAATTGTAGCTGTGCCAGGAAGACCCTCTCTGGGTTGGAATTTTGGTTTCGAACAAGGTCTCTCTTATGCCTGTATGGCTGAAACCATGATGCTGGCTTTGGAACATCATTATACAGATATGAGTCTCGGTGCAAATCTATATTTGGAAAACATGCTTTATCTACGACAGTTGGCCTCTAAACATGGTTTTGAGCTTGCTCAACTGCGCAGTTTTGATAAACCCTTAAGTCCTGATGAATGGCGCAATATCGTGGATGCTAGAACTCCAAAGGGGGAAGCATCTCACCAATTCATTTAAGGTTCCTTACACCAATGGTTATACTGAAGGAGTCAACAATAAAATTAAGTTTTTAAAAAGAAATGCTTTTTGGGTCAGAAACTTCGAAAGATTCCGGTCTAGAATTCTATTTGATGTCTGCATAAAAGCTCCTCAGACGCTTCTAATTTAGGGGAAGGACATTTTAAGACGGACATTTTACGAAAGGTTGTTATCAGCTTTTAGCGCTGGAGCATACGGACTGGTCAGCAGGACGCATGGATGCGGCCGCAGCTTAAGTAGTGCATGGACGCACAATACGTAAGCGATGACCAGACCGTTAGCGACAAGCTTTAAAGCCGGTTCAACCAAAGTAACTTTGTCCCGACTGAAATCCGCACACCCAGCCTGCATTTATGTGTATTTTTTGATTAAAAAAGAGAGATTGATATACAAAAAAGCATCAATCTCTCCATCTAATTATTTACTCTCCATTAATGGGGTCTACCCCAACAATTGACAGAGAGCCATTTCTTAAAATTCTGGATTCTGGATTTTGACTTCTGTATTCCTCTGAACTTCTACGTCATTCATAGTTCGTTACTACTTACTTTCAACATATGGGGTCTACCCCAACAACTTACAGCTTT
Organism: uncultured Peptococcaceae bacterium; assembly: GCA_964530215.1. Lineage (GTDB taxonomy): Bacteria > Bacillota > Desulfotomaculia > Desulfotomaculales > Desulfocucumaceae > JAAXTT01. Next base: position 6,812 of record CAZHAJ010000023.1, read on the forward strand.
ACTAAATCACTTCTTGAGCATTTGGTTCTATGCAAACTTCTTTCCTATCCCTACCCCTGGTTCTAAACTTAACTAAACCATCTATTTTTGCAAAAAGAGTGTCATCCCTTCCTCTACCTACATTAAGGCCAGGGTGAATCTTTGTGCCCCTTTGACGAACTATTATAGAGCCAGCATTGACATACTGTCCATCTGATCTCTTAATGCCCAGCATTTTAGGTTTTGAATCCCGGCCGTTTCTGGAACTGCCGACACCTTTTTTATGTGCCATTTGCTCTCACCTCCATAGAGTTTTAAGATATCCTTGCGCTTATGCTTGTATTTTTTCCACTGTTACTTGGGAAAATGGCTGTCGATGGCCGATTTTACGGCGGTAATTTTTCTTAGGCTTGTATTTAAATACAATTATTTTTTTGCCCCTGCCATGCCGAACTACTTTTAATGTCACCTTTGCTCCCTCTACGGTTGGTGAACCGAACTTTAATTGCCCGCCTTCTTCTCCCACTGCTAACACTTTATCAATATCAACAATCTCGCCGGGCTCTTTTGAGAGCATTTCAATATAAAGGGTATCCCCTTCCTTAACTTTGTACTGCTTTCCGCCTGTCTCAATAATTGCGTACACTTGTTAACCTCCCCCATGTTAGGACTCGCTAAGATTAGGTACAGCTATAAACTGTTTAACACCCATCCTATGCGGTGGTGATTTCAACTAATCCTACAATTTAATATCTTAACATATAATCCAGCTTTGTCAAGCCTTGGGCAAATTATACGCTGCAATTGCCGTTAGGCATTATCTGATAATTCTGGCCTTTGCGTAAGTTCTGTAGACCCTGGCCACTTCCACCGGAATAGACTCCCCCACCAAACCCCCTGCTCCCTCAATATCAAGAATATATCCGTCGAGCCTAGCAATTCCGTCATTGGCATTAGTATTGTGGAGATCTTCTACAACTACTTCTAATATTTGCCCCTGATGAACCGGCAGTATATTTGTACTCATTTCTTCCTTATTGCTTAAGGGAGAGATATTTACCGACTCTATGTGCTTATCCGGGGAACCTTTTATACATAAAGTTTTTCCGGTTTTCTGCTCCATCTCCCTAAGGTTGACTCCTCCGCTTCCGATAAGCTTTGAAGCCACCAACGGATTTGCTTCAATTAAAATTGTTTCTGCCAGAGTTTGTTGGGCCAATTGACAGATTTGTTTTTTAAACTGAATCCCCATCGATTCCTCGGAAAGCACCTTACCTTTTCCCTCGCAGTAAGGGCATGGTTTCTGCATTACTTCACTTAAACTGGGTCTTACTTTTTTTCGAGTCATTTCAACCAAGCCCAACTGAGTTAATCCCAATATATTTACTTTTGTCTTATCCTTTTTAATTTCTTCCTCTAAAACCTCCAAAACCTGCTGTTGATTTTCCTCTTGCTGCATATCAATGAAATCAACAATTATAATTCCACCTATATTCCTTAATCTAAGTTGATGAGCAATTTCCACTGCCGCATCTAAATTAGTGCGCAGCACTGTATCCTCAAGATTTTTGGTTCCTACAAATTTACCGGTATTTACATCTATGGCTGTCAAAGCTTCCGCCTGGTCGATAACGATATGACCACCACATTTCAGCCAAACCTTTCTCTTTAACGCCTTCTCGAGTTCAGGTTCTATACCATAATCACTAAAAATGCTTTCTCTTTCATCTAAGAAAATTTTAGTCTTAAACTTAGTACCAGTTATATCTAATAACTCTAAAATTCTTTCATACTCATGCTTAGAATTTATTGTAAGCCGGTCGACATCATCGGTAAAAATATCCCTCATTATCCTTTGGGTAAGCTCTATGTCCCTGTGCAACAAACTCGGAGCAGAACTATTAGAACAGCGGTTTTCTATTTTGCGCCAAATCTTGCTTAAAAAAGTGGAATCCTGATATAGCTCTTCCTCATCGATACCCTCGGCTACAGTACGGACAATAACACCCGTACTGTCTGGCTTTACTCTAGATGCTAATTCCTTCAGCCTCTCCCGCTCTTTCTCATTCTCAATCCTTCTTGAAATTCCTATATAGTCTACATTTGGCATAAGTACAAGATACCGCCCGGGCAAAGTAATATGGGTAGTTACTCTGGGACCCTTAGTACCGATTGGTTCTTTGACAATCTGAACTACAATCTCTTGACCCTGCTTCAGCACATCACATATATTGGCATCCTGTGTTTCCCCTGAGCAAGATCCCTCAAAAGAATTCTGGGGCAAAGCATCTTCCACATAAAGAAATGCATTTTTATCGAGACCAATATCCACAAACGCAGCCTGCATTCCGGGAAGAACATTTTCTACCCTTCCTTTGTAAATATTGCCTGCCAATCTTTGTACTATAGGTCTTTCTATATAAAGTTCCACCGGTATTTTATCTTCCAGCACAGCAACTCTTGTTTCATCGTCACTTACGCTGATTATAATTTCTTTCAGCATAAAACCATCCTTGTATTATACTAAGTCAGTAACCATGGGAGTAGCGCAGAAATAAGACAGCTCTTTCCCTCCGCCTGCCAGCATTTTGATACGGGTTACATATAAAATCTGAATCCCATCAGGCATATTGAAAAGTTCACAGTAAGCCATTAATACTTCCTGGGGTCGCACATTTATACTGCTATTTGTCATTAAATCCATTCGGACAAACCTTCTGTCATCTTCTTCATAAGCCCTGAGCGAAAGAATTCCAGGCTTTATATCAAATAAGACTGATTTTTCTTTTTTTCTTTTTCGCAAGACCCATATTTCAGGCATTTTTATCAATTCTTCAAGCTGCAACTGAAAAGTTTTTAAATCTGCTGCTTTATCGATTTCCAATTCCGCCAAATAACAGGAACTCTCCACTTGAGCCATCAAAGACTTTGAGGAGTCCCCCAGCAGACAAACTCCTTTTATTCTAAACCCTAAAGGAATGCAGTTATTTAGTGAACTGGCAATTGCTCCAACAGAAATACTTTTTGCAAGTTCTATATCCATGAATTCTTCCAGACCCGCTAATCCCACCGGCAGAGGGAACCCAAAAAATATTTTTGCATGGGGGTTAAAACCCTCACTGTAAGCGACGGGGAGCCCGGCTCTGCGTATAGACCTCTCAAAAACTCGTATCATATCCAGATGGGAAACAAAACTTGCTTCTCCTTCTTTTGCATAACAAATTCTATATCTGGGGATTACCGTCACCCCCTCTGCTTAAAATCTCTGACTTGAAACCGGCCTCCGCACATATCCCACATGCAGAACAACGATGAGTTCTACAGTCTTCTGTAGTCAGTTCCTGCAAGGCTCTTCTATGTTCATTAATTAAAAAAGCCTTACTAACTCCTGAATCTATATGATCCCAAGGTAAAACATCCTGATACTGATACCGGCGATAAACATACCAATCAGGATCAATACCAACTTCATCAAATGCCTTTTTCCAAGTTTCGTAGTGGAAGCACTCAGACCAGCCGTCAAACCTACATCCCAGTTCCCAAGCCTTTTCCAAAACAACAGAAAGGCGTCGATCCCCCTTGGCAAAAACCCCTTCCAAATAACTCAAACTTGGCTCATGCCACTTATAGCTGATTTTTTTGTCTCTAAATAAGCACTTTAAATAATTTTGCTTTTCTTTTATCTGATCCAAAGAATTCATTGGTTCCCATTGAAAAGGTGTATGGGATTTAGGAACAAATGAAGATATGCTGACAGTAACCCTTAATCGCCCTTTATTCACTCCTGCTTCAATACCCTTTTGAACAGCCAAACGTGCCATATTAACTATTCCTTCAATATCCTCTTGCTTTTCGGTTGGCAGTCCAATCATAAAATAAAGCTTTACAGCGTGCCACCCGGCATTAAAGGCAGAGGATACTGCATCCACTAAATTCTGTTCAGTTACACCTTTGTTTATTACATTTCTTAAACGTTGTGTCCCTGCTTCTGGAGCGAAAGTCAGGCTGGATCGACGGACTCTTTGTATTTCTTTTGCCAAATTCACCGAAAAAGCATCTACTCGCAAAGAAGGGAGGGATACTCCTACCCCTTGTCCCTGCACACAATCCAACAATGTTTTAACTAAGTACTGCAATCCCGAATAATCTGCAGAACTGAGAGACACCAAAGATACTTCATCATACCCTGTGTTTTTTATTAAGTCACATGACTGCTCTGTCAGAGTGTGGGGTTCTTTTTCCCGGATAGGCCGATAGATAACACCAGCCTGACAAAATCTGCAACCCCGAGTACAACCCCTCATAACTTCCAGCATAATGCGGTCATGAACAACTCCCATATTGGGGACAATAGGTTTCCTTGGATAATTAATACTATCAAATCCGGAAACCATCCGTTTTTTAACTTTTCTCGGCAAGTCTGGCTCAATGGGCTCTATAGCACTGATAGTACCATCCTTATTGTATTTAACCTGATATAATGCCGGCACATAGACCCCTTCAACTGCTGCCAGTCGGCGCAGTAAAACATCCTTTTCTTGCCCTCTATGTGCTCTGTATACATCAATTATCTCTTGGAATACTTCTTCTCCCTCACCTATTACAAAGGCATCAATAAAGTCAGCCACTGGTTCCGGGTTAAAGGAGCAAGGGCCGCCCGCAATTACCAAAGGATGTGTTATAGTACGCTGGGATGAATGCAGAGGAATACCTGCTAAATCCATCATGTTAAGAATGTTTGTATAGCTCATTTCGTATTGCAAGGTAAATCCTATTATATTAAACCGAGACAATGGATTTCTGGTTTCCAGTGATAAAAGAGGTAAATTATTTTCCCTCATCAATCTCTCCATATCCTTCCATGGAGCAAAAGCCCTTTCCATTAGGGCGTCAGAACGATCATTTATGATACTATACAGTATCTGTAAGCCTAAGTGCGACATACCAACTTCATAAACATCAGGGAAAGCAAAGGCTATCTTTGTAATGTCATCAGTCCATTCCTTAACAACTGAGTTCCATTCACCCCCAACATATCGAGCTGGTTTTTCCACCTGTCTTAATATGTCTTCAAATATTTTATGATTACTACCGTTATTCATACCTGGCAAAGTACTCCTCCCCGGCGATTACTAATATAAGTTTGTTATTTGACCCGCCGGACAAAATCAACTTGACACGAAGATTTGATGTTTTTACCAATTATAACTATTTCATTATATCACTTTATATCCCACAAAATACAAAAAAACTGTTACCTTCAGAAAATGGTAACATAATAAGCCCCTAATTAATTCATCCTAAATCTTCTGCGGCAGGCTGTTCCGTTGTTTGAATGATATTGACAGGAATATCGTTTATCACAGTTTTAACCTGCTGCAGATATCCTTCTTCAATCAAAAAATTCATGGCCATTATTGTTTTCTTCATGCAACTATTTTTAAGCTCATCCGGTATTTTTAGTTTATCTAAATATGCATGGGCGGTCCTGATAAATGTAAGATACTGATGTCGCCTTTCCTGACTAATAATGAAACTTCTTAAGTCTTCGATATCAACTTGATAATCCAGTCCCAATATCTCAACCAAGCCTTCCTTGCCGGCCGCCATTTGCAGTTCCCTGCTAATCGCTCCCTTCACACCCACAACAATAACCTGTTTGCCGTCTCTTATCTTCATCCTGGCAACAATATTTGAAAAATGCCCGTCTCCGGTTGCCAATATAATTGTCGACACATCTTTGCTTTCTTCTCTGAAAACAAAGATATCCTCAATAATTTTAAAATCTGTGTAAGATTTTTCTTTTCCTCCCACCAATTCTGTCCTGGTATGCACAACCTCAAAACTGGCAGCGCGCAATTTAGGAACTTCGCTTTTTATATATTGGTTTTTCTCAAAATCGCCATAAGCCTTGGCTATACTTATCTGTCCATACTGTCGAGCTATCCTTATAAGTTCCATTGGATTGGGTTGTGACTGAAACTTGTTGTACATACTGTAAAAAAGATTTTCATAATCCACAAAAATTGCTACCCTCTCATGGGACTCCAAATATAATCACCTCCTCACCTAATTTTTGTCACTATTTATAGTGTCACCCAGCACATTAAAATTATTACTTAATTATCCTAAATTATTCAATCAATAAGAATTCCAATCTGACAGTCTAGTCCATATTTAAATAAACCTTCCACCAATTTATCCTCTGATATAATACCTTTGTATTCCATTCCTTCAGAAAAAACAGCCACCAAATGAAACTTTTCAGGCATAAAATTCCTAACCACTTCCCCTAAAGACGAATTCTCCCCGGCTACCAGTATTAAAGCCGGCATTACCCCTACATTTCGCAGTTCTTCTCTCTTTTGCATCATATGACGCATAAAAAGATAAGGAGCTGCTGTCCTCTCCCTTGTTGCAGCATACAAAAGAAACATTCCGGTAATCATGATATCTAAACCTGCCCATCCTAGAGCCAAACCACCTGCTCCCACCAAAATTATGATAACTGCCCAAGATTGCCCTAGACTGGCGGCTTGATAGGTTGCTTTTTTAAGGCCGATTCTGCCGGCCAATATAGCTCTGTATACCCTTCCTCCATCCAACGGTAAAGCGGGTAGCACATTAAAACCTGCTATAACCAAGTTGGACTGCAGAAAAAAACTTCCCAGTTGTTCATCCCAAAAGCCATAATTTTTAAAAGCAATACCCAGCAAAAACATAATAACGTTGGAAAGGGGTCCTGCAGCAGCAATTATTATTTCTTTTTTTGGTTGCACCGCCATATCGCCACCCATTCTGGTAACACCGCCAAAGGGCAGTAACTCCACATCTGCAACTGGGACAGCAAGTCTTCTGGCTGCAAAAGCGTGGGCAAATTCGTGGATAAGAACAATGCCAAAGGCAATCAGCCCTTTAGCCAAAATTCCCGCTACAAAAAATAGGCCCAAAAGGGCCAGAAAAAAAAGATTTAAATATATTTTTATTCCGTAAATTGTTCCTATTTTCATATAAGCGCCCCCATTGAATTAACGTGGGAATTCCAACCTGGTTAATGGGTCCACCAAGCCTGATTTCTCCCTGAGCTCAAAATGCAGCCCTCCTTCATCGAAATCCCCTTCGGCGGAACACTGAGCTATTACTTTTCCCGTTTCAACAGACTCCTCAATTTTTACCGTAATATTATCCACTCCGGCATATAAAGAATAAACTCCGTTACCGTGATTTATTTTTATGTATTTGCCGTATATAGGGCTGGATGAAATTTTTTCCACCTTTCCCGGCAAAATAGCTCTTACAGGAGTGCCTACGGCAGCTTGAATATCAATACCATGGTGGAATCTGTCAAGCTCATCCAACTTATCTTTACTCCAGCCAAAAGACCGGACCACTCTTCCAGATACCGGCAGAATCATATTTTCTGTAATGGCATTGCTGCTTACCACAGGACTGGTCATCTGTTGTGGCATGCCGCTGTCCATTTGATTATCCACATTAGCCATTTGCAGCCCATACTTTACTGCCTTTTCCAATGCAGGCTTTACATTCCAATCTGTAGTTAAGACATATCGTAACGAAGTTTTTACATTCTCCCCAACAGGGTAGTTAAACTCCTTAACTACCAAAAGCACAGCCAGAATCGAGAGAACCGCAATAATTCTGTACACAGTCCTCCTTCCTGAACGAACTGATTTATTATATGAGGTTTCTCCCCAACCCTTTGAACCTTTTTTTGGCCGGTAAAAATCAATCCAGTTATAATCCTGTTCCGGTTTACCTTTTTGATAAAATTCCCGCAGTGACTGAGTTTTTTTGTTCTTTCTGTGCCAAAACAATTAGTTCACCTCCAAATCTTAGATGATTGATATATATTTGCTGTTTTGGTTAAATATGACATAAGGCAGAGATTCTGGTCTAGAATTCTTTATAGGCGGACTGAAATCCGCACAGGGCTAGAATTCTATATATGATGTCCGTGTAGAAAGGTGACTCTTGCATGCAGGGGGGAGGACATTTTAGAACGGATGCACAAAAAAAACTGTGACCAACTTTTCTATGTCAGTCACAGTTTCGGTTTTATTTATTATTATTGGGTCTACACTAGAAATTGACAGATAGCATTTCTTAAAATTCTGGATTCTGACTTCTGTATTCCTCTGAATTACTGTGCCGACTACAGTAAGGTACTATTTACTCTCCCTTTTTGAGGCCTACCCCTAGCAATTAATAGAGAACCCTAAAAAACCAGCTTTTTCCTTCTTATAAATATGTTCAGCAACAACCCTATTGAGGCCAGGTTCATAATAATATTGCTTCCCCCATAACTAAACAGGGGTAAAGGTATACCGGTTACCGGCATAATTCCCGCCGTCATGCCAATGTTGAGAAAAATATGAAAGGTAAACATCGACACTATACCTGTAGCCAAAAGGGTGCCGTAATTATCTCTGGCCACTGTTATTATTTTTATTCCCCGATACAAGAGTACATAGTAGAGAAATAACAGAACTGTAACCCCGATAAAGCCAAACTCTTCCCCAACGACTGAAAAGACAAAATCAGTGTGACGGATAGGTAGAAAAGTATAATGACTCTGAGTACCCTTTAACAATCCTTTTCCCAAAACTCCTCCTGAACCTATGGCAATTCTGGATTGCCATACGTGATAGCCAGCTCCCAGCAAATCACTTTCCGGATTCATAAAAATCGTCAGCCTGGTCATCTGATATTCCTTTAATGTGATTTTGTGAAAGAGCTCATGCCTTTCCTCTTTTTTCTGGTAGTCCTCCTTAGACTGTTCCAAATAAGAGTTAAGCCCCTGATTATCTACAGAGTAGCCTTTATTCTTAATCTCCTTTAGCAATGCTTCATTGCTGTTTAAATCGTAGTCATCGCCGCTCACAGCCTTACTGACAACCGAAATTTTATCCCTTAACTCAATGTCTGCTCTATGCAGTACATCATGAACCTGATAAATAGAAAGGGCCATAACCAGTCCCAGGGCAATAATACTTCCTAAAACACGAGTATTGCCTCCGGCAATAAACAACATGCCAAACATCATAGCCACAAATACCAATGAAGTTCCCAGATCGGGCTGAATTAAAATTAGGGACACAGGAATCCCTATATATAAAAAACAGGGCAGCAACTCCCAAAACGTATTTAACCTGCCTTGTCGTTTTGACAGGAAATCGGCAAAAGCTATAACAATAATAAGTTTGGAAAACTCCGAAGGCTGAAATGAGAAAGGACCAATGTAAATCCACCTTTGGGCTCCCAAAGAATTTGTACCTATAAAGATAACAGCTAACAACATAATAATATTTAAAACATATAAATGATTAGAATATTTAGCAATATCTTCATAATCAACAAACACAAATATTGCCACTGCCAGCAAGCCCAATAAAATCCAAGCCAACTGTTTTAATACATATTGATAATCCAAATACAGCAGTCGCAATAAAAAATTCATCTCTTGAACCTTTTCCGGACTCAAGGAAGAATTGGTAAATTCAAAAGTGGCACTGCCGATGGTAACTAAACTTATAAATAAAAGTGCCATAGTAGTACCCAATAAAGGATAATCTAAATTTTTTATTAAGCGGCTATACATTGAATACACCTTCCAGGAATTTAACTAAAAAAAAGAACATCTAGTCATTATACCTTATCAACCCAAGGTAAGCAGAGGTATTTATCAAGCTATATCTCGCTATTGATTATATCTCTTTCTGTGTGATTAATCGATGCATTATTTCTGGCAAATGAATATTTTATCCTGCCCGAGAAAAAATAGCAGGATACCCTGCTATCGTGATTTATATTCTCTCAAATTCTAGTTAGCGTTGGCACTTCTTTTCATGCTTTTAACCGGAATATTGGCAATTAAGGCAACTTGATTTTCATGATTTTCTAGATTAACCTCCAAGGCATCCTCATCAATATCCATATAATTTGAAATAACCTTGATTAGGTCTTCCTTGAGGGACTGAACAAGCTGAGGCGAAACATTGGCCCGGTCATGAACCAGAACAAGTCTCAATCTCTCTTTGGCTATATTTTTACTTGTGCCACTGTCCCTGCCAAATATACGGGTAAAAAAATCTATCACGATCTCCACCCCTCCCGTCTATTTAAAACCTATTAATCGACGAAACTTATCGAAAAAGCCACCTTCTTCAAGGTTGATAATGGGAACTTCCTCACCAGTTATGCGACGAACGATGTTCCTGTATGCTTGGCCGGATCGGGCACGCTCATCCTGTACCACAGACTCACCGCGATTTGTGGTAATAATCACTGCCTCGTCTTCTGGCACAACACCCAGTAGGTCCACAGCCAGGATATCCAAGATGTCATCAATCCCCATCATATCCCCCGCAGCCACCATCCGTTGACGAACCCGATTAATTATAAGCTTTGGCTCCCTAAGGTCATTGGCTTCCAAAAGACCAATAATTCTGTCCGCGTCCCTTACCGCAGATATCTCTGGGGTAGTGACAACTATTGCTTTATGAGCACCTGCGATTGCATTCTTAAACCCTTGCTCAATTCCTGCCGGACAATCTATAATCACGTAATCAAAATCCTCTACCAACTCTTCACAAAGTGCCTTCATTTCTTCCGGTTTAACAGCGGTTTTATCCTTAGTCTGCGCTGCCGGCAGAAGAAATAATCCTTCAAAGCGTTTGTCCTTGATTAACGCCTGTCTAAGTCTGCAATGTCCGCCAGTAACATCTGTAATATCATATACTATCCTGTTCTCCAAGCCAAGAACCACATCGAGATTCCTCAGACCAATATCGGCATCCACTAACGCAACCTTATATCCCATCTGTGCCAAGCCGGTACCCAGATTTGCACTGGTGGTTGTCTTCCCCACTCCGCCCTTTCCTGAAGTGACAACAATAACTACACCCATACAATGTCCTCCTTGATGAAATACCTCATATTATCTTATCTGCCAAGATAACTCTCTATGGTAACAACACCATTTTTAATCCTGGCTATTTCCGGCATAGTACTTTCCGCCACCTCTCCGTCAGGAGGGCGGGTTATATGGTTTGCAATCCTGAGTTGAGTTGGCTGCAGACGGAAAGCCATCACCATTGCAGACTCA